>JAQCHM010000092.1 GCA_027730885.1 Actinomycetota bacterium
GTTGAGTCCTGCGATCGAAATGGACGACCACAAACGCTATTACGACCCGCGCGACCTCTGGCCGCTGCTCGTCGAGGCCGGTTTCGCTCCGCACGCTATTCGGTGCCGACGTCACAAGTTCGGACTGAACACGTTCGCCGTTTGTCGAGTAGCTGACCGAATCGTCGCCCCGGAGACCGAGGAATTATGACCACCTTCACCGAGCATTTTCTGGCTGAGACCGTCGAACTGGTGCGGGACCTCGACGTCACGGCGATCGAGGCCGTCGTTCTGGGGCTCGCCGATCGACGTCAGCGCGGTGGTCGTCTGTTCATACTCGGCGTCGGTGGGTCGGCGGGTCACGCCGGGCATGCGGTCAATGACTTCCGGAAACTCTGCGGATTCGAGGCTTATGCACCGACCGACAACGTCTCCGAGCTCACGGCGCGGACCAACGACGAGGGTTGGGACACCGTGTTCAGCGCCTGGCTGCGCGGGTCGCGGATCGGTCAGGATGATGCGGTCTTGGTGTTCTCCGTCGGGGGAGGTAACCGAGAGCGAAACGTCTCCGCCAACCTGGTCGCAGCGCTGGAGCTCGCGCGCGAGGCCGGCGCTGCGATTTTCGGCATCGTCGGGCGAGACGGCGGCTACACCGCGCAGGCGGCCGATGCGTGCGTGGTGGTCCCTCCGAAGTTCGAAGATCGCATCACTCCCCACACCGAGGGGCTCGCGGCGGTGATTTGGCACCTCATGGTGTCCCACCCCGCGCTTGCAATGCATTCAACCAAGTGGGAATCGCTCCGGTGACCGCCGTACGCTACGCGATTGTTGGTGGCGCGGGATTCATTGGCGCTCACGCCGTCGACCGCCTGCTTTCCCGGCCTGAAGTCGAGGCTGTCACGGTCTACGACAATTTCACGTCGGGAAGAGCCTGGCACCTGGCCGCCCATGTCGAGGACCCTCGACTTCGTGTCGTTCACGACGACGTGAAGCACCTCGAACCTCTCGTCGAGGCGCTGAGCGGGACCGAGACGGTGGTGCACCTCGCATCCAACCCTGACATCGCAGCGGCTGCAGCCGATCCCACGATCGATTTCTGGGAAGGGACCTTTCTGACCAATCAGGTCATGGAGGCTGCTCGACAGGCCGGAGTGTCAACCATTCTGTATGCGTCGGGGAGTGGCGTCTACGGTGACGTCGGCGTTGTGGCGTCGACTGAGGACCAGGGGAGCCTCGAACCTGTATCGACGTACGGAGCCTCAAAGCTCGCCGGAGAAGCGCTGCTCGCGTCCTATGCGCACATGTTCGGCATGCGCTGCCGGGCGTTCCGGTTCGGTAACGTCGTCGGTCCCCACCAGACGCATGGCGTCGGTTTCGATTTCGTCCGGCGTCTTCTCGCGGAGCCGACTCGTCTGGTCATCCTGGGGGACGGACGACAGTCCAAGAGCTACATTCACGTAGCCGACGTGCTCGACGCGGTGTTCCTCGCTGAGTCGCTCGCCGCCGCTGACGAGGCGGATCCCTTCCAAGCCTTCAACGTTGCAACCGGCGACTACATCACGGTGACCGAGATCGCCGCGTTGGCGATGCAGGTCGTCGGTCTCGACCCAGCGGAGGTGTTGGTCGAATACACGGGCGGTGATCGCGGCTGGCGCGGCGACGTGCCGGTGGTCCGCCTGGACACCGCCCGCATCCGGTCGCTCGGCTGGGACAACGCCCGAAACTCGGCACAGGCACTCACGGCCGCGATGGAGTCCATGTTGGCGGACTTCACGTCCGGGCGGATGTGATGGTCCCGCTCGGTCAGGCGGTGTTCCTGGATCGTGATGGAGTCGTCAACCGAGCGGTCGTTCGCGGGGACAAACTTTACTCGCCCATGAGCGTTGACGAGTTCGAGTTCGAGACGGGGGCAGAAGACGCCGTCCGTCGAATCGCCGCGTATGCGCCGGTGGTCGTGGTGACGAATCAGCCGGAGGTCGCCAGAGGCCGGCTTGCCGTCGAAACGCTCGAAGCGATGCACGCGCTCATCCGGGTCCGGTTGCCGGTGACCGATGTCGTCTTCTGCCCCCACGACAACGCTGATGCGTGCGAGTGCCGAAAGCCGAAGCCGGGGATGATTCTCGACGCGTGCGCCCGTCTCGGCGTCGATCCGGGGCTGAGCGTGATGGTGGGGGACCAGGACCGTGACATCGAGGCCGGCCGAGCGGCAGGGTGTCGCACCGTCCTCATTTCGAACCGCCCCGATCGCCATCAGATTGCCATCGGTCATCCCGGCGTCGCGCCCGACCATCGAAATCGAACGCTCGCTGAAGCAGTGCCCAGTATCATCAAGCTCCTGGGAGGAGAATTACCGTGACCAACCCTTCGAACCTCATCGCCAAGCCCCAGGGCATGAACGTCAAGCTGTTCGCTGACGGCGCCGACCTTGAGGACATCCGCCTGCGAGCCCAAGACCCCGCCATCGCCGGTTTCACCACGAATCCCACGCTCATGCGCAAGGCAGGCGTCTCCGACTATGAGGCCTTTGCTCGCTCGGTGCTCGAAATCGTGGGCGATCGGCCGGTGTCCTTCGAGGTGTTCGCCGACGACGACATCGAGATCCTCCGCCAGGCGCAGATCTTGTCTTCGTGGGGCCCGAACGTGTTCGTGAAGATGCCGGTCACCAACACCGCTGCCGTATCCACGGCACCGATCATCAAGGAACTGGCGGCGCGGGGAGTCCAGCAGAACGTCACAGCGTTGATGACATTGGATCAAGTGCGATGGGTGGCCGACGCGCTCAGCGGCGGGCCGCGGGCCAACATCAGCGTCTTTGCCGGCCGGGTCGCTGACACGGGACGTGACCCAATGCCGCTGATGTCCAAGAGCGTCAAGCTCCTCGCGGACCATCCGAACATCGAGCTCATCTGGGCAAGTCCCCGCGAAGTGCTCAACATCGTCCAGGCCGACGAAGTCGGATGCCACATCATCACGGTCACGAACGATTTGCTGTCCAAGCTCGGCAACCTGGGTAAGGACCTCGACGACTTCTCGCTCGACACCGTCCAGATGTTCTTCAACGACGCGGCCGCCTCCGGCTATTCACTGTGACGGCATCGACTCCCCGGGACGTGTCCCACGTTGCGGACGACTGGGAGAGCCATTGGACCGACTACGCCTCGTCGGCTGAGCAGAACCCAGCGCAGGCGTGGCGCCGCAAGCTCGTGATCGAGGCGCTGTCAGCGGGCCCCTCAGCGACGATCATCGATATCGGTAGCGGTCAAGGCGACTTCGCCCGCGATCTGTTGCGAGTTCGTCCCGACGTTGCGTTCCATGGTCTGGAACTCTCGGTGAGTGGCGTCGAAAAGTCGCGCACCAAAGTGCCAGCGGGGCACTTTCACCAGGTCGACTTGCTCGCGTCGACCCAGCCGATCCCTGAGCTCGAGCGACTTGGCGACGTCCTGGTGTGCACCGAGGTCCTCGAACACGTGGACGAGCCCGCATTGCTGTTGGCCTCCGCAGTACGCTACGGCCGACCGGGGGCACAAGTGCTGGTGACCGTTCCCGGCGGTCCGCGCACGGCGTTCGATCGACACATTGGCCATCGGCGCCACTACACCCGCGTCGCCTTCCGCGAGTTGCTCACTACGTCTGGGCTGGAGGTCGAATCCGTCGAAGCCGCTGGCTTCCCATTCTTCAATTTGTACCGCGCCGTCGTGTTCGCTCGGGGTTCGAAGTTGATCGAAGACGTAGGAAGTCAAGCGTTGGGGACGGCGGCGAGTCCGGCGACGGCGTTCGCGCTGAAGGCCTTCTCGCGGCTGTTCAGGCTCAATCGGCCAACGGGCCGACTCGGGTGGCAACTCATCGCCATCGCCCGGGTACCTGAACCATCTACGTGACCAGTCCCTCTGCCGACGGTGGGTCACAGCTGCGCCCGGCCCAACTTGGAGCGATCGCCGCCTGTGGCGCAGTTGTCGTAGGTTTCGCGCTGCAGTCCAAGATTCCCGGAGGTCTGCCCGAAGTCTCCGATATCGTGGGGTACCCGACGGCAAACGGTTTCGATGTCCGCAGACTCCGCAACGTTTATCTGTGGTGGCTGTTCGGCGTGCCGGCACTGGCCGTGGCGTTCTACCTGGGGGTGCGGAGGCTGCAGGCTGGTTCGGGAACGACGGTCGTCAGGGCGACCGCGCCGATTCGCTTCGCGGACGATCCGTCCGACCTGCCCTCCGAAGTCGCCTCGCCGACGGTGGTTGCAGCCTGCCTACGGGGCGTCGTCGCCGGCCTCATCCTTGGAGGAGAGGTCGGTGGTATGGCTGAAAGCAGGATCGGCGGATCCGGTCTGGCGTGGACCGTCGGTGGTGGGTTGGCCGGCGGCGTGGCTTCTGTCGCCGCCTTCCGTCGGTCGAACCAGGCGCACGCCTGGTTGATCGCGTCGATGCTCGTCGGCGCGGTTCTGGGCTTGACCGGGCTGTCCCGTACGACCGCCGTCTTGACGGTGGATCAGCAGGTCCATCGGCTATGGCCGTGGTTGCCGCTGTGGCTCGGGATCCTGTTGACGATCCTGACGGCGACATGGCTGGTCAGAATTCTGCGTTCGGCATCCTCCATGATCGAGGTCGCGCACCGATCGCTCGTGGTGCTCGGGGGCATGCTCGCGCAGGCACTGTTGCGGGCGCGTCTGCCCGGCGCGCAGGCCTCGCCCGATCTCTTCCATCACGGAGAGCAGCTGTCGGGTGCCAGGCTGTTGCTCGACGGAGCCTGGCCGTGGCGGGACTTTCTGGCCATTCACGGAATAACTCTCGACTCGCTCCACGGAGCGGTCGGATTCCTCGTCTTTGAGGAGTCCTTCTGGGGGCTTATGGCCGGCTGGTTGACGTTGGTCGACCCGCTTGCCGCTGCGCTGATGTACCTCCTTCTCGCCCGGTTGGTGCGGTACCGCGGCGTCATGTCGTCGGTCTTCTGTGTCGCTCTGCTCGGTCTGCCGCTGATCGCCGATGCCTACCTGGTGATCCACACTCGCGCCATCTTGCTCCCGGTGGTGCTCCTTACCCTGATCCGGTTCATCGACCGTTCCAGCTGGACCCGGGCGGCGATCGCATGTGGCTTGGCCTTCCTGCTCGTCGTTGGTACGCCCGAAATGGCCTATCTCCTGCCAGGCTGCGCCGTTGCGCTGCTGCTCACCGACTGGGCTCGTCGGGATTCGGGAGCCTCATGGAGAGCGAACTTCCCGGCGACCGCTCGATTCGGGGTCTGCGGTTTGGTGTACACCACGGTCTTCGCGTCCGTCCTCGCCGCTGCCGGCGCACTCGACGATTTCGTTTTCATGGTCCGGACCTTCGCCCCGGACCACGATCTCACCGGTGGTATCCCGATTTTGATCACTGGCATCCCGGCTAAGGTGGCCATGTACGGGACTCCGCTCGCCACCCTGGGGACCATCGCGCTCGTCTATTGGCGCCGGTCACGGTTGACGTCGGTCGATCTGGTGATGTTAGCGCTGGCCATCTTCAATGTCGGCTACTACACGAAGTTCCTGTCACGGGCCGACATGCACGTTCTGCACCCGTGGGGAACGGCCACACCCCTGCTGGCGTTTCTCGCGGTCGCTCTGGTGGACGCGGTCGCTCTGAGGACCAAGACAAAGTCGCCTGCCCAGCGGCGCCTCGACTATGCGGTGGTTTCGCTTGGGTTCGCCTTCATCGCCCTCTTCCCCGTCAACCGAACGGCTGCTTCCGTGGGAGACCTTGCAGGCGATCTGTCCGAACGACTCCGGCCGGCCGACCCGGGCGTCGAGACTCCCGAGCTCGGCTACACCCGTGATGATGGATCGCTGAGCGGCTCGGTCACCGACCTCCGGTACCTCCTGGACGAGTCAGCCGGTCGGCCGCTTACGGTCTTCGACTTCGGGAATCAGCCCGGGCTCTTCCAGTTCATGCTGGCCGGACGCAACCCGACGCGCTACCCCCACGTCAGCATGGCCATTCGTGAGAAGACGCAGCAGGATCTGATCGCCCAACTCGAGGCTTCGCCCCCTGACGTGATCGCGTACCAGGGAGTCGGTCGTGGCCTCTACGTGTGGGACGGCCTCTCCAATTCCGTTCGGCACTACCGCGTGTCGGAATGGGTGCTTCGAAACTACGAGCCTTGGCTCGAGGTCGGCGGTCAGCGATTGATGCAGCGAAATGGCCTCGGTCTCCCCGGACCCGACGAGGTCGAGCCGTTCCTCAGTGGCACTCCCTCAAGTTTCGGCGACGTGGCGCTCGGGCCGACGTGCGATTGGTTCGAAGCGGCCGAGCGGCTGCCCTTCGACGGCGGATCGCCCGGAGGCGCCCAGGAGGTCGCGCCGGCGGCGTCCCTGGTGCGCCTCGCAGGATGGGTGCTTCGTGATGGTGTGCCGCCAACGGAGGTCCTGGCCGTCGTCGCTGGACAGGCCAACGCGGTCGGTCGGATTCATGTCGACCGGCCTGACGTCGTCGAAAGGTTCGGTCTGGCGGCTGGCACGGTCGCCGGCTACGACCTCGTCGTTCCGCTGTTTGCAGCGCAGTCGGCCGACGTGGCACTGGTAGCGCTCTGGCCGGACGGTTCGCAGTCTGTCGTTGCCGGAGTCGGATCGGCGGCAGCCCGAGACGCAGCGGTGGTGTCCCTCGGCGCCGCCGTCGACGACGGCAGCCAAACAGGGAACCTCGACACCTACCTGCCGGTCGTTCGCAGTGATTTCGGCTTCGACCTGGGCGCCGGCAAGCTCGACGTCGTGGGTGTCCGCTCCCCGCAGCGAGCCGACGCCTCCTGGCTGCGTCTGCAGAGTTCCGGGCTCGAAGCGGGGACGCAGGTCCGGCTGGGAGCATCCCTGTCCGATCCTGACCGCCAGATCGCTGCCGAGTCGATCGGCGACGACGACTTCTTGACCATCCGCGTCGGTTCGTGTCCGCAATGGCACGGGCGGGCCGATGTCCCGCTTTGGATCACCTCGACGTCACCGCTCGGAGAAGCCTCGATCGTCCTTTCATCGGCCACCGGGGGCTGAGGCCACGGCCTTGAAGCCCATCCAGCTGCCTTCAGGCGTCATTCCCGTCGCGGTATCGCTCGCCGTCAATGGTGTGGCGACCTACGCGTTCCTTGCCCTTGCGAACTCTTCGCTCGCTCCCGAGCGCTATGACGAGTTGGCAGTCGTCTGGGCCGCCGCCTACACCATTGGCCCCGGACTCTTCCAACCGGTCGAGCAAGAGCTCAGTCGGGCGGTTTCCGAGCGACGTGCTCGAGGCCTTCCGATCGGCGACGTGCTCTTCAAATCCGCAGCGGTTGCCGTCGGGTTGGCAGTGTGTCTTGCGGGAGGGCTGGCTCTTGGTTGGTCGATGGACTTGCTGGGATTTCTGGGCCGTGGGCGCGCGGTTCTCGCCCTCGTGATCGCCCTATTGGGTTTTGCCGGTTCGGAGGTGGTTCGCGGTCTGCTTGCGGGGTCGGGATCGTTCCGCGGATTTGCGGTGTACATCGCCGCCGAGGGGGTCATTCGTCTCGTACTCCTTGTCGTGCTTGGCCTCCTCGGACTGGCGGAGAGCAGCTTGGTTCTGTTTGCGTTCGCGACAGGCTTCGCTGCGTCGTCGATGATCGCAATGGCCGGGCACCGGTTCGAGCGGAGGACGCACTCGTCGGCTCCATGGCGGCCATACCTGGGCCGGGTCGCAGTGCTGGCCGTCGCGGCGGTCGGCGAGGCCGTGGTTCTCAACATCGGGCCCGTCGCCGTCTCCGTCCTAGGTGCTGGGCTCTCGGGCGCCTACTTGAATGCCCTCGTGATCGCTCGCGTCCCGGTCTTCTTCTTCCAAGCGGTGAAGGTTGCGTTGCTGCCCCATTTGGCCGCCGCGGCGACGAAGGGCGACCTCGCCAGTGTGAAGCGATCCCTGCGTTCCGTCGGCCTCCTGATCGCTGGACTCGGGGCCGTAGGCGTGCTGTTGGCAGCAGTAGTCGGTCCGTCGGCAGTGGAACTGATCTTCCGAGACCGGCCTCGAGCCATCGACATGACATTGTTGGCGTCGGCGACGGCCGGACTCATGTTCGTGATCACGTTGTCCGTCACCTTGATCTCCCTCGGCCGAGCGGGAACCACCGCCGGTGCGTGGGGCGGCGGGCTGGCAGTGTTCGCCGCGCTCTTGGCCATCGACGGCGACCCACGTACACGAGTGGGCCTCGCGTTGGTCGGCATGGTGACGGTCGCGGCGTTGTCACAAGCAGCGATCGTGGCGAGGTGCCTCCGTGGGACGGGCAGCTGACTGCGCTCTGGCCGGTGCTCTTCCACCCTCAGCTGAACAGACCGTTGCCCATGCCTTCGGCGACGTCCTCGGTCTCGAGGCCGGCGATGCCGGACCAGACATCGAAGTTCGCCTCCCCGAGGTAGGCGGGCGAGAGCAGGTACGGCGCAAGCTCGGACCGACTCCAGATCGCGGGGAATCGATCGTGCGGTCGTGGCCCGAACACGGGGTGATCGCATTCGACCCAGAATCGTCGCGCTCGGTGCTGGGGATCATCGAGGAACAGATCGTCGGCGTCTTGAACCTTGCCGGCGGCCACCCCGAGCGACTGCAGATCCTCCATCGCCTGAGTCGACGTCCTGTCGGCGATCCACGCGGCGATTCCCTCGTCGATCGCCCCTCGGTGGGCTCGACGCTGCTCGACATCCCAATCGGCCGGCAGGCCGACGAGTCCCGCGAGCGCGGCCCACATGACGTTGTCGTTGGCGGTGACGGCCACGTGTCCGTCCGACGCGCGGTACACCTCGTTTGGCACTCGATCGGCGAGGCCGTCGCGGTTGCCCATCGGTTGGGCCTCCCGGCCATTGTTGACGAAATCGATCATCGCCGGTCCGAGCAGGTAGGTGCCGATCTCGAGCTGGGCCATGTCGATGTACTGGCCCTCACCCGTGCGCTCGACCGCTTCCAGCGCGGCCAGAACCGAGAAGGCAGAGGCGAAGCCGGCAGCGTGATCGTTCAGCGAGAAGCCACAGCCGACGTCGCCCCGACCTTCGGGGTTCGTGAGGTGGGTGAGTCCGCACAACGCGTGGATGGTGGGCGCGTAGCTGATGACGTCCTTCCACGGTCCCTCGTGACCCGGACCCGACATGGACACGTAGACCAGCCGAGGGTTCCAGTCCTTCACCTGGTCGTATCCCAGGCCGAGGCGGGTGAGAACCCCGGAGCTGTAGTTCTCGACCAGCACGTCGGACCGTTCGACCAGGCGTCGAACGGCGCCGAGCGCGTCGGGGTGTTTCAGGTCGAGAGTGGCCGATCGTTTCGATCGGTTCCACACGGCGTAGTACGGGTAGTCGGGCTGGTTGACCAGGGTGGCTCGGGGCTCGTGCTGCACCTTGACGACGTCGGCACCGAGATCGCCCAGGATCCGGGTTGCGAAGGGACCGGCCAGGACCCAGCTGAGGTCGAGGACGCGTAGGCCGGACAGGGGTTTGTCGGTTGGAGCGGCATCGGGGAGGCGGGACTTTTCCGGCCGCGGCGGCCAGAGGTCGATGACCGAGGCTGGGCCGACCGGCGACGAAGGCGGCCGCGGCTCAGCTACGGGCGTGCCACGAAAGCGGACCAGGCGGGCGGGCAGCGTGACGCCCCTGCCTGTGTCGGTGTCGCCCGTCCCGTGGGCGTTCAAGGGTGCGCGACGGTAGAGCTGACGGAACTGATACTGGGGGTTGTCGGCGGCCTGTGCAACGCTCTGGACCTCGCCGAAGGCGATGTGGCGGGCTTGTGCTTCGACGAAGAGCGCGCCGGCGTCATCGGTGAGCAGCAGCGAGCGGATGGCGGCCATCAAGGCCGGAGCGTTGCCGAGCAACTCCTCGACTGGTGCTCCCTCGAACGGGACGGCCGCTTCGATGCCTCGCTCGAGCATCCACTCGACCAGCGGTTGGGCCGCAGGCGTCGGCGTGATCATCACGTTCCCAGTTCGGGC
>JAQCHM010000093.1 GCA_027730885.1 Actinomycetota bacterium
ACGGCGTAGCCCTCTATCCCGATGTGAGTCCGGGGGCGGTACTGGTGGTGATCACCACCGGAGAGCCAACGGCATGACGTAGCCGGGGCCGACGGTGCCCCGGCTGGGCAGCTCAGACCGCGGGAGGCAGCAGGCGAATGCCGAGCTCGTTCAGCTGAGCGGTGTCGACATCGGACGGGGCGCCGGTCATCGGGTCGAGCCCCGACTGGGGCTTGGGGAACGCAATGACCTCGCGAATGTTCTCCTCGCCGGCCAGGATGGCGGCGAGACGTTCGAGTCCGTAGGCGAACCCGCCGTGCGGAGGGGCGCCGTACTTGAAAGGCTCGAGGAAGAACCCGAAGCGACGATCGGCCTCCTCTTCGTCGATCCCGAGCAGTTCGAACACCCGGCGCTGTAGCCGGTGGTCGTGGATCCGGATACTTCCCGAGCCAAGTTCCCAGCCGTTGAGCACCAGGTCGTAGGCCAGCGCCCGGACCGACATCGGGTCGGTCTCGAGCAGGTCGAGATCGTCGGGGTGCGGGTGACAGAACGCATGATGGCCCGGCTTGGGCCGTCCGGTGGTGGCGTCGACGCCGACGAACAGCGGGAATTCGACGACCCAAACGTAGCGGTAGGGTCCCTCGCTGACGGGCGGCCGAGCGATCCGGTTGCGCAGGTCGCCGAGGACCTCGCAGGTCGTCATCCAGTCGTCGGCGATGAGGAGGAGCAGGTCGCCGGCGACAGCATCGGTCGCGGCGATGAGGGCCGCGGTTTCGCTCTCGGAGATGAACTTGGCGACAGGGGAATCGAACGTCGATCCATCGGTGACCTTCAGCCAGACCATGCCCTTGGCCCCCGACGACTTGGCCTGGTCGGTCAGGTTGTCGAGCTTGTTGCGCCCATACTCGGCAGCCCCGCCGGGCACCTTGATGCCCTTGATCGACTCGGCCGTCTCGAACGCCTTGAAACCTGTATCGGAGAAGATCGGGGTCAGCTCGACGAGTTCCATGTCGAACCGGAGATCGGGCTTGTCCGAACCGAACCGGTTCATGGCCTCGTGCCACGTGATGCGGGGCACCGCATCCGGTCGGACGCCGGTGACCGCTTCGGCTGCGTCGAGGACCGAGACCTCGGCAGCGCCGAGGACGTCGTCGACGGCGGCAAAGCTCATCTCGAGATCGAGCTGCATGAACTCGTACTGCCGATCGGCTCGCAGGTCCTCGTCCCGCAGGCACCGAGCGACCTGGAAGTAACGGTCGAGACCGCCGACCATGAGCAACTGCTTGTAGAGCTGTGGCGACTGGGGCAGCGCGTAGAAGTTGCCGGGCTTCTGGCGCGAGGGCACGAGGAACTCTCGCGCCCCTTCGGGGGTCGACGGCATCAACATCGGCGTCTCGACTTCGACGAAGTCCTGCCGGTACATGGCCTGACGGACCGCCGCGTTCACCTGCGAACGCACCCGGAGGTTCCGCTGCATCCGGGAGCGCCGAAGGTCGAGGTAGCGATACTTGAGCCGGATCATCTCATCGACGTTGTCGGCCCGTTCGTCGATCGGAAACGGCGGAGGTTCCGCGGCCGAGAGGACCTCGACCGAGCATTCCTTCAGCTCGATCTCGCCGGTGGCGAGGTCGGCGTTGATCGTGTCCGGCGTCCGGGCGGTGACCACGCCGGTCACCGCGATGACGTACTCGCTCCGGACGTCGACGGAGTTGTCGACCACGACCTGGGTGATGCCGCTATAGTCGCGGATGTCGACGAAGGCAAGATGCTCACCGTGTTCGCGCCGGCGGTTGACCCAACCGGTGAGCGTTACCTGCCGGCCAACGTGTTCGGTCCGCAGCTCGCCACAGCGGTGGGTGCGCATCATCGTTCGAGCATCTCCTTGACCTTGGTGACGAGGTCCGACCTCGGCACCAGCGATTGTTGGGCTCCTTGCTCCCGCAAGGACCGAATGCTGACCATACCGGCCGCAGCTTCGTCGGCCCCAACGATGAGAGCAAGCGACGCACCGGACCGATCAGCCCCCTTCATCTGGGCCTTCATCGAGCGGCCGTCAAACGAGCGGTCGGTTCGGATGCCGTGGGCCCGGAGCTCATCGGCCAGTTCGGTGGCCTCGAAGCCTCCGGTCGTGGCCACGATCCAGACCTCGATGCGGGTATCGGGTCCGCTGAACGCGCTCTCGGCGTCGCACGCCAGGAGCGTCCGATCGACGCCCAGGGCGAACCCGACGCCGGGGTCGGGCGGGCCGCCGAGATCAGCGATCAACCCGTCGTACCGGCCGCCGCCGCCGACCGCGTTCTGGGCCGACTCGAGTCCGTCGGCGGCGAACTCGAACGTGGTCCGGGTGTAGTAGTCGAGCCCTCGCACGAGTCGGGGGGCCAACTCGAACTCGACACCGAGCACGGTGAGGCCGGCCTGTACCCGCTCGAATGCGGCGCCGGCATCGTCGGAGAGGTAGTCGACGATGACCGGTGCCGACGCCACCAGCTCGAGGTCTTGGGGACGTTTAGAGTCGAGCACCCGCAGAGGATTCTTGGCCAGGGTCAGGCGGCTCTGCTCGGACAACGCCCCTACGTCGGACTCGAAGTGAGCCCGGAGTGCGTCGAGGTAGCGCGGCCGGTCGGCGCCGTCGCCGAGTGAGTTCAGCAACAGGCGAACGCGCGTGAGGCCGATGTCGCGGAAGAACCGGGCGGCCAACGCGATGAGTTCGACGTCGACGTCGGGATCGTGGCTCCCGATGACCTCAGCGCCCACCTGATCGAACTGTCGGTAACGGCCCGCCTGTGGCTTGTCGTACCGGAAGTTCGGGCCGGCGTACCAGGCCTTCCACGGCGTGGTGGGCCGGGCCTCGGCGTAGATGCGACAGACCGAAGCGGTCTGTTCCGGGCGCAGCGCGATGTGGCGGCCGCCCTTGTCCTCGAAGTCGTACAGCTCCTTGGAGACGACGTCGCTGGCCTCGCCCAGCCGGACGAACACCCCGATGTCCTCGAACATCGGCGGGACGACCAGTCCGAACCCGGCGGTGATCGCACGTTCGGCGAATCGGGAGACCAGCTCCCGCATCCGATCGGTGTCCGGCGGGAGGAGATCGCGCGTGCCGGGAAGGGCTTGGAAGAGTGGGCGAGCCATGCAGCAGGCAGGCTAGCCGGGTGCTCGTGCGTCAGCTCCGGCCGGGCATGGCGCGGTACACGTCGTAGACGCCGTCGATCCGGCGGACTTCCCGCAGGAGGCTTTCCAGGTGGGACGGATCGGCGATCTCGAAGTCGAACTTCAGCCGGGCGATGCGATCCGAGCCGGTGAGGGTGGTGGCCGAGATGATGTTGACGTGGTGTCCGGAGAACAGCATGGCCACATCGGAGAGCAAGCGAGCCCGGTCGTAGGCTTTGACCTCGACCGAAGCCACGAACTTGGCGCTCTCGGCGTCGTTGTCCCAGTCGACCTCGATGAGTCGATCGTTCTGACTGGCCGAGAGTGAGACCGCGTTTGCGCAATCGGCCCGATGCACCGAAACACCGCGACCTCGCGTCACGAACCCGACGATGGGATCGCCCGGCACCGGTGTGCAGCAACGGGACAGGCGAATGAGGACGCCGTCGAGGCCCTCGACGTGCACGCCGACCTGGCCTCGCGAAGTGTTCTCGGGACGACGGGCGGTGATCGGGAGCGTTGCCGGTTGCGGTTCTTCGCGGGTGCCTTCGGTGAGCTCACGAGCGACCCTCGCGGCAATGGATCGGGCCGAGACCCGGTGTTCGCCGACGTCCGCATAGAGGGATTCGAGGTCCGGATAGCTCAGCTGTTCGGCGATGCGGGCCAACGTCTGGCTCGACGCGATCTTGCGGACCGGCAGGCCCTCGCGCCGCAGTGCCGTGTCGATGTCCTCTCGTCCGGTGACGATGGCGTCCTCACGGCGCTCGCGGGAGAACCACTGCTTGATCTTGCCTGCGGCTCGGGGTGTGCCGACGAACTGGAGCCAGTCCTTGGACGGTCCCGCGCCCTCGAGGCCGGACGTGAAGATCTGGACCGTCTCTCCTGAATTCAGTTTCTGGCTGAGGGCAACCAGCTTGCCATCGACCTTCGCCCCGATGGTCCGGTGCCCGACATCGGTGTGGATGCTGTAGGCGAAGTCCACGGGCGTCGATCCCACCGGCATCGTCATGACATCACCCTTGGGCGTGAAGACGAAGACCTCCTCCTGGTCGAGGTCGATCTTCAGCGACTCCATGAACTCGTGATGATCGCTGGTCTCCTTCTCCCAATCGATGATTCGGCTGAGCCATGGGAGATCCAGGTCATCGTTGACACCGGCCGCGTCGCGGCCGTCTCGCCCGTTGCGGTTCTCTGTCCCTTTGGCCCGATCCTTGTAACGGAAGTGGGAGGCCACACCGAACTCGGAGCGGTCGTGCATCTCGAGCGTGCGGATCTGCACCTCGATGGGTTTGCCCTGGGGACCGATGACCGTCGTGTGCAACGACTGGTACAGGTTGAATTTGGGCATCGCGACGTAGTCCTTGAACCGGCCTTGCACCGGTTTCCAGGTGGCGTGGATCGAACCGAGTGCGGCATAGCAGTCACGAACCGAATCGACGATGACTCGGATGCCGATGAGGTCGTTGATCTCGTCGAACTCGCGCCCCTTCACGACCATCTTCTCGTAGATGGAGTAGAGGTGCTTCTCTCGTCCGGTGACGTTGGCCTCGATGTGGAGCTCGGCCAGCGGGTGCCGGACATCCTCGAGGACCTGGGTCAGATAGATGTCCCGCTCCGGTGCCCGGACAGCCACCATGTTCTCGATGGTTGCGTAACGCTTGGGATGCAACGCGGCGAAGCTCAGATCTTCGAGTTGGCTCTTAATGTCCTGCATCCCCAACCGATGCGCGAGCGGAGCATAGACATCGAGCGTCTCGCGGGCGGTGCGCTCCTGTTTCCATGCCGGAAGCGCACCGATGGTGCGCAAGTTGTGGAGGCGGTCGGCCAGTTTGATGATGAGGACCCGCAGGTCCTTCGACATGGCCACGAGCATCTTGCGGAACGTCGCTGCCTGCTGCGCTTCCTTGGAGTCGAAGCGGAGCCGGTCGAGTTTGGTGACGCCGTCGACGAGAACAGCCACCTCGTGGCCGAACTCGGCTTCGACTTCCTCGAGCGTGCAGCCGGTGTCCTCGACCGCGTCGTGCAACAGGGCTGCCGCGACGGTGAACTCGTCGAGTCCGATGGCGGCAACGATGGTGGCAACGGCGACCGGGTGCACGATGTAGGGCTCACCCGACTTGCGCCGTTGTCTCTGGTGGGCCACCTTCGCCTTCTGGTAGGCCCGGGCCACGAGGTCGACCTGCTGATCCGAATTCGGCCCTTTGAAGCGGGCGACCATCGGGCCGATCTCCTCACCGACCTCCCGTTGCTCGCGACGCCATGGCAGCGTCCGATTGGCTCGGGCACGGGCGGTGGCAGGCATCACACACCAGTCTGCCAGAGACTGAGGACCCTGTGGGGAGCGAGAACATCGCGCCCTCCGAGCCCCGCCAGTTCGATGATGAAGCGAAGGTCGACCACCGCGGCGCCGCACCGCTCGACCAGCTCGATGGCGGCCCGGGCGGTACCACCGGTTGCCAGCACGTCATCGACGATCATGACTCGTTGATCGGGGTCCAGAGCCCCGACCTGGACCTCGAGTCCGTCAGAGCCGTATTCGAGGTCGTAGGTGACCCGGTGCACCTGGCCCGCAAGTTTGCCCGGTTTGCGGGCGGCCACGAAGCCGACACCAAGACGCTGAGCGGTGATCATGCCGGCGAGGAAGCCTCTGGCCTCGATCCCCACCACCGCATCGACGCCGACCGCGTCGGCGGCAAGAGCCATGGCGCAGCGCGAGGTGGCCGAGGACGACGCCCAGAGCGGCGACAGGTCGCGGAACAGAATGCCCGGCTTGGGGAAGTCAGGGATCTCCGTGACCGACGAGGCGAGCCAATCAGGAGGTTCCATGATCAGGCCTTCGCAACGCCGAGGCCTCGCTCCTTGAGCCATGCGAGCAGGGGTGCAGCCAGGAAAATCGACGAGTAGGTACCGAGCAGCAGGCCGACGAAGAGAGCCAACGCGAATCCCCGGAGCGTGGCGCCACCGAGGAAGAACCCACCGATGATCAACATCGCAACGACAGGCAGCACGGTGGTGAGGGTGGTGTTGATGGACCGCATCATCACCCGGTTCATCGCGGTGTTGACCATGCGGGTGTAGCCCACCTTCGGCACGTCGGCTCCGTACTCACGAACCTTGTCGTAGACCACCACCGTGTCGTACAGCGAGTAGCCCATGATAGTCAAGAGCGCGATGACGGTGCCAGGGCTGACCTCGAACCGGAAGATGGAGTAGACCGCAGCCGTGAGCACGAGGTCGTGGACGACCGCGGCCAGTGCGCCGATGGCCATGACCCACTCGAGCGACCATGCCATGTATAGCGCAACGGCGATGAAGAAGAAGACCAAGGCCCGCAGGGCGCGGCCCGTGATCTCGTCGCCCCACGTGGGACCGATGGTGTTGACCGACACCAGATCGGGCTCGACGCCCCCCAGTTCGGCCATGGCGGCAACGATCGCGTCAGCATTGTCAAGCTCTTCGCTGCCCGTCTGGACTCGTATGAATCGCTGACCGTCGATGTTCTCGACGGTCTGGACGCGGGCATCAGCGACGTCAACTGCGGCACGCGCGTCGGCCACGGTGACGGACTCCTCGACCGGGACCTCGAAGATGCCGCCACCGTCGAAGTCGATGCTCATGTTGAGGCCGAGCACGATGAGCAGGACGATCGACAGCACGGTCAGGACGACCGACCCCGGAAGCGTGCGCTTCCAGATCGGAACCAGGTCGATGTCGTTCGTGCCCTCGTGCAGTTCGGTGCGGAGACTCACGACTTGCTCCTCTCTGAACGGTTTGGACGATTCGATCTCCTCGACAGCGGAACCTTTCGCTCCTCGCCGACAACGGTCAGGCCGATGAGCCGCGGATTGGCCTCCACCGCAGGTAGACGAGCCAGCCAGGCCAGCGCAGGCCGCATGAACCAGGTGGACACAGCCAGGTCGAGCAGCGTGGCAAGACCGAGGTAGAAGGCAAAACCTTTTACCGCACCGACCGTGAGGAAGTACAGCAGACCTGCACCGATGAGACTGACGGTGTCGGCCTTGATGATCGTGCTGATGGCCGATCGATAGCCTCGCTCGATGGCCGTCGAGGACCGTCGACCCTCGCGAGCGATGTCCTTCACGGTCTCGAAGTAGACGATGTTCGAGTCGGCCGCCACGCCGATGGAGACGATGAGGCCGACGACGCCGGCCAGGGTGATCGCGAGGCCGTTGTTCTCGCCCAACCAGGCGATGATGGTCCACAGCAGCATGGAGGAGATGACGATGCCGCCGATGGCGACCAGGCCGGCCAGCCGGTAGTAGAAGAGCAGGTAGGCGCCGACCAGGACCAGGCCGATGGACCCGGAGATGATGCCCGCTCGGAGCGCATCGCTGCCGATGGTCGCCGACACGGTTTGGACTGCCTGCGGTATGAGCTCGACGGGCAGCGCGCCATAGCGCAGCACGAGGGCCAGGTCCCTGGCCGCTTCCTCGTCGAATCCGCCGCTGATGGTGATCGAGTCACGTTGGAAGGACTGGGCGTTGATCGAAGGGGCCGAGACCACTCGCTCGTCGAGCACGATGGCGAGCGCCTGGGTCGGGCAGGTCGGCAATCGGCTGAAGCACTCTGCCGCGATGAGGTTGAAGGCGTCGATGCCCTCGGGGCCTTCGCGAAACACCGGATTGACCGTGAAGGTGCTGACTCCGCTGATGGCGACGTCGGCCGTCTCGAGCGCTTCGCCGCTGAGCTTGGAGGGGCCGAGGCAGTACCGCAGACCGTCCTTGTCGGCCAGGACCACGTAGTTCTCGGGGAGGTTGTCCTCGGGCGGTGTTGTTCCCGGTATGCCGCAGGCGGTCGTAGCGGCAATCTGTTCGGCGCTGATCGGCTCCGGAGCGGTGACGGTCGTCTCATCCGGTGCTGTCTCATCCGGTGTCGTCTCATCCGGTGCTGTCTCATCCGGTGTCGCGGTGGACGTCGTGGACGTCGTCGTCGCAGTAGTAGAGGCTGTGGTCGTGGCCTGCCGGCCACGGACCCCAGGGGCAAAGCCCTCTTCGGTGTCATCCTCGACGGTCGTCTCGGTGTCCTCATCGACCGTCAACTGGGTGATCAGGTCGTCGATGTCGACGCTCGGCCCGAGGGGGGCCAGCACCGGGCGAAAACGCAGCTCGGCGGTCTGGCCGACGAGGTCGAGCGCCCGCTGTTGTTCGTCGACACCGGGCAGGTGGACGACGATCGTCTCGCCCTGGAGGGAGATCTCGGGCTCGGCGACGCCCAGACCATCGACCCGGCTACGGATGATCTCGACCGTCTGCTGCAACGTCTCTTCGTCAGCCGGCTCGGCCGATTTGAGAGCGACCGAGACCCCGCCCTGCAGGTCCAGACCGAGCAGGGGTTGGTTGCCGACGATCGCAGTGTAGACCAGACCGGCGACGCCGCCGAGGACGAGCACCCACGAACTCAGCGACTGCGGCCGTTTCATCAGGCCTTCTTCCCGTCCCTCTTTGATCCGGACGCCTTCGTTCCCGACGCCTTCGAACCGGACGTGTCGGCGTCGTCGTCGCCCGATGCGGCGACCGTGCCGGCGATGGCCGAACGGGACACCCTGAGATCGAGCCCCGGGGCGACCTCGACCCAGGCCACCTGGCCGTCGATCGCGGTGAGGAACCCGTGGATCCCCGAGTTCAAGATGACTTCGTCACCTTCCTCGAGTGACGCGAGCATCGCCACCGTCGCCTTTTGCTTCTGTTGTTGCGGACGAATCATCACCAGGTACATGACGACGACCATGACCGGGAGCAATGCGTATTCCATGAGGGAACCTCCAGCCTGGGAACGCTAGCGGTTTACGGTTGGGAATCGGCGACTTTCGTCTGGCCCCAGACGGACCAAATGTCGGCTCGGAACTGCTGGAACGTGCCGGCAACGATGGCCGCCCGCATACGGATGGTGAGGTCGGCCAGCCAGGCGAGGTTGTGCAGCGAGAGGATGCGGCCCGCGGTGGGCTCGCCGGTGACGAGCAGGTGTCGGACATAGGCGCGGGAGTAGCGGGCCGAAAGCGGATGCTGGAAGTCGGGGTCGATGGGAGCGTCGTCCTCGGCGAATCTCAGGTTCTTGAGGTTCAGACGACCGGAGCTGGTGAGGGCCGTGCCGTGCCGGGCAAGGCGAGTTGGGAGCACACAGTCGAACATGTCGATGCCGTGAGCGACGGCCTCGACCAGACCGATCGGATCGCCGAGGCCCATGAAGTAGCGGGGCTTGTCCGCCGGCAAACAGGCCGTCGCCGCCGCGAGGGCGGGGATCATCTGATCCCTGCTCTCGCCGACCGAAAGGCCACCGACGGCGTAGCCGTCGAAACCGATCTCGACCGTTCTCAGGGCCGACTCGGCCCTCAGGTCGACCTCGGTGCCGCCCTGGACGATGCCGAACTGCGCCTGGTCGGGGCGTCGATGGGCGGCCTTGGAGCGCTCGGCCCACCGAATCGTCCGCTCGAGCGCGTCGCGCAGCGTTTCACGCGACGAGGGCAGCGAGGCGCAGACGTCGAGCACCATGGCAATGTCGGCGCCGAGTTGCTCCTGGACCCGAAGGGAACGCTCGGGGCTGAGATCGACGTAGGAGCCGTCGTAGACCGAGCGAAAGCGGGCGCCTTCCTCGGTAATCTTGGGCTCCAGGCTGAAGATCTGGTAGCCGCCACTGTCGGTCAGCAGGTGGCCGGACCAGTCGAGGAACGCGTGGAGGCCGCCCCGTCGCTCGATG
>JAQCHM010000094.1 GCA_027730885.1 Actinomycetota bacterium
ACGCCTCAACCGGTGGATGGCAGCCGATCAGAACATGTGTTCGCCTTCCCTATCCGCGCGGCCCCTTAGTGGCGGAACTGGCGTTCCCCGGTGAAAATCATGCAAATTCCTCGCTCATCGGCCGCCGCGATCGTCTCGGCGTCACGAACGGACCCGCCCGGCTGGATGACCACCGTGGCGCCGGCGTCGGCTGCTGCATCGACGCCGTCGCGGAACGGGTAGAACGCATCGGAAGCGCACGCGCCCCCGGCTGCCCGTCCGTCGGCTTTGGACGCGGCCAACACGCCGGACTCGACTCGGTTCTGCTGGCCGGCACCGATACCCCAGGCCGTGCCGTCCTTGACCAGGACGATGGCGTTGGAGATGACGTAGCTGCACAGACGCCACGCCAGTTCGGCGTCGAGCATCTCGGACGCCGTCGGCTGCCGGACGGTGACGACCCGCCACTCCGACGGCGGCGTAGCAAAGGAGTGGCCCTGTTGGACCAGGAAGCCGTCGGACAGCGGACGCAGGCTCAGGGCCGGCACCGACGGCGGCGTAGCGGTGAGCAGGCGGGTGTTCTTCCGCTTTGCGACGAGGCGCTCGACGACGCCTGGCCCGTAACCGGGTGCGATGATGACGTCCGCCTGGGCCGCGGCTTCGATGGCCGCGACCGTGGCGTCGTCGACCGGGCGGTTCAGGGCGACGATGCCCCCGAACGCCGAACGGGGATCGCAGGCAAATGCCTGAGCGTAGGCCGTTGCCAGGTCCTCGTGCAGCGAGACCCCGCACGGGTTGGCATGCTTGACGATGGCCACCGCCGGTCGCTCGCCGAGATCGTGCACCAGGCGCCAGGCCGCGTCGGCATCGAAGAGGTTGAGGTAGCTGAGGGCGAGGCCGCTGTGCTGTTGCACGTCATCCCACCAGGTGTGCGTGCCGGTGACCCGGTAACGGGCCCCCTGCTGGTGTGGGTTCTCACCGTACCGAAGGTCCTGCGCCCGCTCGAGGGCCAGGTGAATCGTCGGAGGCAACGGATCGATGTCGGCTTCCTCGGCCGCGGTCTCGAACTGCAGCTGTTGGTCGAACCAGCCCACGATGGCTGCGTCGTAGGCGGCGGTGTGAGCGAAGGCCTTGCGGGCCAGGCGGCGACGAGTACCGGCGCTGGTGGTCCCCGAGACCGTCAACTCGTCGAGCACGACCGCGTAGTCGGCCGGATCGACCAACACGGTGACGTGCTCGTGATTCTTGGCCGCGGCACGCACGAGTGTCGGCCCACCGATGTCGATCAGCTCGATGGAGGGGTTCGACCGGAACGGGTAGAGGTTGCCGACCACGAGGTCGATCAGCCCGATGTCATAGGTCGCAAGATCGACCTGGTGTTCGGGATCGCTGCGATCGGCGAGGATGCCGCCGTGGACCTTCGGGTGAAGCGTGACCACCCGGTGACCCAGCATGGCCGGGAACCCGGTGAAGTCGGCCACGTCGACGACCGGGATGCCGGCCCCCGCCACCACGGTCGCCGTCCCGCCTGAGGAGACGAGCTCTCCTCCGCGCTCGTGCAGCGCACGAGCCAATTCGACGATGCCGGTTTTGTCGTAGACAGAGAGGAGGGCTCGCACGACGCCGAACCTAGCGCGTCGGCCGACGGAGTCCGATCTACTCGAGCGGGGGATTGATGCAGCCTCGCGCGTGGCCGGTGCTGCCGTTGGGAGTGAACCTCCGAGGGTTCGGCTGCAACCCACCACCGACGTCGTCGGTCTCGAGCCATCGCTCGATCGCGTCGGCCAGGGCGGCCGACGCGGCCTCGACGTACTCGGGCGTCTCGAACAAGGCGGCCTCGGACGGATTGGACACGTACCCGAGTTCGACCAGCGCGGCGGGCATGAGGGGGCGCCGCACCATCCCATAGGTGTCCTCTCCCGCACGGTTGAGAACTCGGAGCACGCCGGCGTCGTCAGCGGCCGCCCAGGCAACGTCGGGGAACTGGGCCAACGCGTCGACGGTCTCCTGCCAAATGAGGCCACCCAACCGCCGGCTCTCGTCGGACCCTGACTGGGTGTACACCTAGGTGCCCGGACGGTCGGAGCCCGGGGGCGCGGGCGCATTGTGGTGGATCGAGACGAAGACCGAGGCGTCGAGCCGGTTGGCAATCGCGCCTCTGACCTCGAGCGGGACCCGGTAGTCGCCGGTGCGCGTGAGCACGACCGAGTACCTGCGCCGTTTCAGCTCGAGCGCCGTACGGCGGGCGAGCCGGAGATTCAGATCCTTCTCGATCAGACCGTTGGCCCCCACCGCGCCTGTCTCCACCTCGCCGCCATGGCCGGGGTCGAGGACGACGTCGGCCTCGGCGATCGGGGTGCCGGCGGAGACCAGCAGTTCGTCGCCACACGGCGCCGTGACGCGATAGCCCGGAAGCTCGACACCGAGAACCGGCACGATCACCCCCGTCGGGGTGATCAACGCCCGGGCGTCGGCCGGTTCGACCAAGCTGGTCGCCGAGTCCGTCGTCGAGGTCGTCGGTCTGGTGGTCGTCGACCCACTCGTGGTCGTGGACGCCGCTTGGCCGAGCGCGGCCTCGTCGATCGAGCACGACGCCATCACGGCCGCGAGCAGGGCCAGAATGACCGGAACGGCCAGCCGCCGAGAACCTCCCCTCGGCACGCCGACCGTTCGGCCAACCATGTACGTGTTGCTCAGCGTCGCTTCTGCGCTGATTTCAGAGACTGGCGACGATCTCGGCCATGAGCTCCCCGGCCTCGGTGGGGTTGTTACCAATTCGCACCCCGGCGTCCTCCAACGCTGCCATCTTGGCCGCCGCGGTGCCCTTGCCCCCCGACACGATCGCGCCGGCGTGGCCCATCTTCTTCCCGGGCGGAGCGGTGACACCGGCGATGTAGCTGGAGATCGGCTTGGTCATGTGGCGCTTGATGAACTCAGCGGCCTCTTCCTCGGCCGACCCACCGATCTCGCCGATCATCATGACGGCCTTGGTGTCCGGGTCGGCTTCGAACGCCGCGAGGCAGTCGATGAAGCTGGTGCCGGGAACGGGATCGCCACCGATACCGACGCAGGTGGTGACGCCGATGTTCTTTTGCTGCAGCTCGTACAGCGCCTGGTAGGTCAGCGTTCCGGAGCGGCTGACGATGCCCACCGGGCCGCCCGGCTTGGCGATGTGGCCGGCGGTGATACCGACGTTGGCCTTCCCGGGGGAGATGAGCCCAGGACAGTTGGGGCCGAGGAGCCGGGTGTTGGGGAAGTCGCGCTTGAGCTTGTTGAAGAAGTAGGCCTCATCGTGGGCGGGGACGCCTTCGGTGATACACACGATGAGCTCGATGCCGGCCTCGGCCGCTTCCAGCACCGCGGCCTGGACGCCGGGAGCGGGGATGAAGATACAGCTGACGTTGGCGCCGGTGGCCTCGCGGGCGTCACCGACGGTGGCGAACACCGGGATGCCCTCGACATCGGTGCCGGCCTTCTTCGGGCTGGTGCCGGCGACGACGTTGGTGCCGTACGCCTGGTTGAGGAGGCCGTAGTAGCGGCCCTGGGAGCCGGTCAGGCCCTGGTAGACGACCTTGGAGTTCTCGTCGAGGAAGATGCTCATGATTCTTTTCCTGTTCAGCCCTTGGCCAGTTCGACAGCCTTGCGGGCCGCGTCGAGCATGGTCGGTTCCATCATCAACTTGTCGCTGAGGTGCGGGGCGAGAATGGCCCGTCCTTCGTCAGCGTTGGTGCCATCGAGACGGATGACAATGGGCGAGTCGAGGGCGACTCGGCCCATGGCCTCGACGATGCCGTTGGCCACCTCTTCGCCGCGGGTGATGCCGCCGAAGATGTTGATGAAGATGGCCTTGACGTTGGAATCGTTGTTGATGACCTCGAGGGCCCCGGCCATGACGTCGGCGTTGGCACCGCCGCCGATGTCGAGGAAGTTGGCGGGTCGGCCGCCCACCTGATTGATCACGTCGACGGTGCTCATGGCCAGACCGGCGCCGTTGGCGATCACGCCGACGCTGCCTTCGAGACCGACGTACTGCAGACCTTTGGCGTGGGCCGCTTCCTCCCGCTCGTCACGGGGCTGGGTGGCGTCGTACTGGGCGTAGTCAGGGTGTTCGTACACCGCGTTCGAGTCGAGGCTCACCTTGGCGTCGAGCGCGTGGACCTGACCGGTGGGCGTGAGGATGAGTGGGTTGATCTCGCACAAATCGGCATCACCGTCGACATAGGCGGTGTACAACTTGGTCAGGATGTCGATCGCGCCTTCGGTGGCGGCCGGGTTGAGTTTGGCTGCCAGGACCCATTCACGACAGATGGCCTCGGTGAGGCCGTCGACCGGATCGATCCAGATCTTGGCGATGGCGTCGGGATTCTCCTCGGCCACGGTTTCGATCTCGACGCCGCCCTGGGCGGAGAGCATGCCCAGGTGCTTCTTGGCCGAACGGTCGAGGGTGAAGCTCGCGTAGTACTCCTCGGCGATGTCGGAGGCGTGCTCGACCCAGATGGTCTTCACGATGTGGCCCTTGATGTCGAGACCAAGGATGTTCGAGGCGTGCAAGCGGCACTCTGCGGCGTCGTTGGCCAACTTCACTCCACCGGCCTTACCACGACCTCCGGTGTGCACTTGGGCCTTCACGACGACGGGGTAGCCGACGCGGTCAGCGATGGCCACCGCCTCGTCGACTTCGCCGGTCGCCGCGCCGTCGGACACCGGAATGCCGTAGGACGCGAAGAACTGTTTGCCTTGGTATTCGAGAAGATCCACTGTGTGGCCTCCGCCTCGTTGGTCGGGGAACGTCATCGGCGATACTAGGGGGGTGAATCAACTTCCGCCGAAGTCAGACGCCAGTTTGTGTCTCGTCCCTGCGCCGACCGCCGAAGAGACGGCATCGTGCCGGTAGCGCGACGGGGCGCCAACGGGGCTCGACAACTCGCCATCCTCGGTTTCGCCACCGTCGGCGGTCTGGCGGCCATGTGGTTGCTCTTCAGTCGGGCGACCGACCTCGCGTCCTCGGGGCAGGTCGACGTCAACCTCGGCAGCTCGGTCTTCCAGGCCGGCAACATCGACCGCTTGTCCGACGACATCGACGACACCGGGCCGCTGTTCTTTCCCGACCTCGTCGGCCGGGACCGCGACATCTACCTGCAGCACGTCGGCGACGATCCCGAAACCGGTTGGTCGGCCTTCGCCGTTCGACCGCTCGACTCGGCGCGAGCCTGCTTCGTCAAATGGGAACCCGACGATCGAATCTTCGTCGACAATTGCGATCAGACGACCTACCCCGAAACGGGTGAGGGACTACCCTCCTACCCAGTGTTGATCGATGCCGAAGGCAATCTGTCGGTCGACATCAACGCCGCCGAGCGACCGTCCGGCAGCTCGGACTGACCATCGAAGGGGGTCCCGCGTGTTGCTGGCTCAGCTGACCGACACGCATGTCATCGGCCCGTCCAACGATGAGGTTCTCTTCGTCGACAACAACGGCCGTTTGGCCGAGGCCGTGGCCTCCTTGAACTCCGAGCGCCCGGCGCCCGATGTCGTGGTGGCCACGGGTGATCTGACCAACTGGGGTCGCCCCGACGAGTACCGCGAGCTGGCCGAGCTGCTCGGCGAGCTGTCCCTCCCGCTGCTGGTTCTGCCCGGCAATCACGATCATCGTCAGCGACTGCGTGCCACCTTCCCCCAGACGCCCTGGGCCGACGCCGAGCACGCCAGCTGGGCGGTCACCATCGACGACGTGAGAATCATCGGCCTCGACTCGACCGTTCCCGGCCAAGCCGGCGCCGAGTTCGACCAGGTCCGGGAGCAGTGGCTCACGACCGAACTCGATCGTTCCGAGGGTCCGATGGTGCTCGCGTTGCATCATCCTCCGTTCGTCACCGGCATCGGGTGGATGGACAACGCCGGTTTCGTCGGGCTCGACCGACTGGGCGCGGTGCTGCATCAGAGCGCGCTGGACGGCAGGCCGGTGACCCGCATCATCTGCGGTCATCTGCACCGGCCCGTGTCCTCGGCCATCGCCGGGGTGCCGGCCCAGGTGGGGCTGTCCACCGTCCAGCACGTGGCGCTCGACCTCGACCCCACTGCGGGCGTCACCCTCATCAACGACCCGGTCGGGTACCTGCTCCATCGATTCACCGGCGACGCCTGGGTCACCCACACCCGCTACATCGCCACCGGGGAAGCCCCCTATGTCCCGACCTGGGCCAGCAATCCCCAGGCCAAGAAGCCCGACGGCTGAGCCGATTAGGGCAAGTCGAGCAACAAGGCGATGGTCTCCCGGAGCTGGGCCAGAACGAAGGATCCGACGTTGCCCTGAGCGTCGGTGATGCGATGGGGAGAGATCGCACGCACGTGCTGACACAGGGCCGCCGAAACGACGGCAAGACCGTTGCGCTGGTTCGGTCCAATCACGACCTCGGACTGAAAGCCTGCTCGAATCGTTGAAGTCAGTGGGACCACGTGGACCACCGATGGATCCGCATCGAGGATTCGTTGAGCGGTGACGACCACAGCCGGATGCCGGAAGCCGGCCTCCCGACCTTCGGGGATGCCAAGATCGAGCGCGACGACGTCACCCGAGATCAGCATGCAGCCACGCATCCTCGTCAGCGCTCAGTGCGCCGTGAAGATCGGCTCCCATTCGTTCCTGACGCAGGGCTCGCACGGCCACCGAGACGGCGTTGCCCACGGTCGTGTCCAACTCGGCGGCCAGACGCTTCAATTCCTCATGCGTCCGTACATCGATTCGAACACTGGTGCTGTGCATGCAAAACAGCATACAGCCCTCGTCAAGTTCAGGGAGCGGTGAGCTTCTTGAGGGGGGCCCAGGCGAGGAGGAGGGTCTTCTCGCCGACGGTGGGGAAGCGAACGACGGCCTCGGCCTTCTCGCCGTTGCCGCGGATCGACAGGATGACGCCCTCGCCCCACTTGTTATGCATGACGTCGTCACCTGTCCGCAGGTCGAGTTCGGCCGCTCCCGAGGACTGCGGGCCCCGTGGTTTCATGGCTGTGTCGATGACGTGGTCGCGTCCGCCGAAATACGAGCCACCCGAGTTGGACGACCCGTAACCTTCGCTGCCCGAGGTGCCCGACGAGCCGAACGAAGACGAACGACGTCGGCGCCCCCGGCTACCGTCGGCTTCGGTCATCAGTTCGGACGGGATCTCGTCGAGGAACCGGCTGGGTGGGTTGTACTGGGTCTGACCGAACAACAGCCGGGTCCAGGCGTTGGTGAGGTACAAGCGCTTCTCGGCCCGGGTGAGCCCGACGTAACAGAGACGCCGTTCCTCCTCGAGTTCCTCCGGCTCGGTGAGGGCCCGGAGGTGGGGGAACACACCGTCCTCCATGCCGATGATGGCGACCACGGGGAATTCGAGGCCCTTTGCCCCGTGCAACGTCATGAGGATGACGGCGGCGTCCTCCTCGTCGAGCTCGTCGGTATCGGCCACCAGGCTGACCTGTTCGAGGAACTCGGTGACGGTCTCGTAGCCGCGCGCCACACCGATGAGTTCCTGGAGGTTCTCGCGGCGGCTCTCGGCCTCGATGGTCCGGTCGTCCTCGAGTTCGGCGATGTAGCCGGTGTCACGCAGGATCGCTTCGAGGGCGGAGGCCGGGCCCTTGTCCAACTCGGAGGCGAAGGACTCCATCAGTGACAGGTACGAAGCGATGCCTCGCACCGCCGTGCCCGAGACTCCGGCGTCCTCGGCCCGCTCGAGGGCTTGGGTGAACGTGAAACCGTGACTCGTTGCGAAGCCGTCGAGGCGGGCGACGGTGGTGTCGCCGATACCCCGCTTCGGAGTGTTGAGCACTCGCTTGACCGATACCTCGTCGGCCGGATTGGCGACCGCCTTCAGGTAGGCGAGGGCGTCCTTGATCTCTCGCCGGTCATAGAAGCGGGTGCCGCCGACCACCTTGTACGGGATGCCACTGCGCAGGAAGTACTCCTCGAGCACTCGGGACTGGGCGTTGGTGCGATAGAAGACCGCCATGTCGCCCCAGCGGTGATCGCCGCCGGCATGCAGTTGCGCCAGCTCGCCCGCGACGAACTGGGCCTCGTCGACCTCGTCGTCAGCGTGGTAGCGGACGATGCGATCGCCGTGCCCGGACTCGGTCCAGAGGTTCTTGGGTTTGCGGCCGAAGTTGTTGGAGATGACCGCGTTGGCCGCGTCGAGAATGGTCTGCGTCGACCGGTAGTTCTGCTCGAGCAGGACCACGGTCGTGTCGGGGAACGCGTCCTCGAACTGGAGGATGTTGCGGATGTCGGCGCCCCGGAAGCCATAGACACCCTGGTCGTTGTCGCCAACGGCGGTGACCTGGCGGTGCGCCGACGCGAGCTTGACCACCAGCTCGTTCTGGACCGGGTTGGTGTCCTGGTACTCGTCGACCAGGAGGTAGCCGAACCGGCGCTGGTAGTGGGCCAGGACCTCGGGGTAGAGGCGGAACAGGTGGACCGTGTTGAGGAGCAGATCGTCGAAGTCCATGGCGCCCGCCTGCTGCAGGCGACGCTGGTACTCGGCGTAGACCTCGGCCGCCTTGCGTTCGGGCGGCACGATGGCCCGAGCCGCCATCTGAGCGGCGTCCAGACCTTCGTTCTTGGCCGAGCTGATGGCGTTGTGCAGAGCCCGGGGCTGGAACCGCTTGGCGTCGATGTTCAGATCCCGCACCACGTACCCGATGAGGCGTCGGGCGTCGGCTTGGTCGTAGATGGTGAAGCTCGCGGGGAACCCCAGGTGCCGACCCTCGGAGCGGAGGATCCGGACGCAGGCCGAATGGAAGGTGGACACCCACATCTTCTGGGCCACCGGTCCGACGAGTGCCTGCACCCGGTGCTTCATCTCGTCGGCGGCCTTGTTGGTGAAGGTGATGGCCAGGATCTCGAACGGGGAATGACCCTGCTCGATGAGCCAGGCGATGCGTCGGGTGAGCACCCGGGTCTTGCCCGATCCGGCGCCGGCGACGACAAGGAGCGGGCCACCCTGATGACAGACTGCGTCTCGCTGCGCGGCGTTGAGATCGGTCAGGATCCGCGCGTCCATCATTCCCTGGGCCATTCCTTCCACCCTACAGCGGGGTACCGACAGGGCTGATCCACCTACTCACGATTGCGGCCCATCTGCCGATACCAGAGAGGTGACCGCAACGACCCAATCGAAGGTCCGGCTCCGCCGCGCTGCCCCCGACACCGATCTTCCTGAGGCCGGCACTCTCGAATCGGGTGCGGTCGATCCAGTCCTCTCGGGCGACGTGCTACTCGCCGAGGCCCGGATGCTGATGGCGGGCCGGCAGTGGAAAGCCGCCTGCTCGTTGGTCGAGGAGTACCGGGCGCTGGGAGCGGCTCAGGCGGCGAACCAGGAGGCCGACGAACTGCTCGTGGTTGCCGCCGCGTACGCCCGCAAGAAGGTTGTGCGCGATGCCGCGCTGGCGCGATTGTCCTCGACCGTTCCCGATGCGAGCGCGTGGGAGTCGATCGCTGCCGCCCAACTGGCCGGCAACAAACTGCTGGACGCCGACCGCAGCGCCCGACAGGCGCTGGAGCTTTCACCCGACTCGGCCGCGGCGTGGGGCGCACTCGCGACCAGCTACGCCGGTCTCGGTTGGTTCAACGAGGCCGCGGACTGCCTCGACACGTGTGAGTCCCACGGCGGGATCAGCCCTCTCGCCCGATGGCAGCTCGGCCAGTCGATCAACCGCTGGGCCATGGGTCGCAACCACGCCCCCCTGGTTGCGCTCCTGGCCACCATGCTCATCGGCAACGTGTTCCTCGGTCTTGCAGTTGCCGCCACGACACCACTCGCGGTCCGAGAACCCCGGGTCAGGCGACTCGACGCTCGGTTCAAGACCAGTGCCG
>JAQCHM010000095.1 GCA_027730885.1 Actinomycetota bacterium
GCCACCGTCACTAGTCCCAGGCGGCTCCCGGCGGTGCCCCCGACGGCGACGACGGGGTCCACTCCCCCGTCGCGAAGGGCCGCCACGACGCGCTGTCCCATCAGGAGGTCACCGGCAATCGCCAGCGCCTTGTCCGAACCGAAGCGACGACTCGCGCCTCCGACGAGGATGGCACCGGCCACCGGTGCCCGGGCGGTCAATCGGATCTCGCGCGGCTCAGTCGAGCAGGTTGTGGTCGGTCCAGCCTGGATCGAGCTGGATCAGGAAATGCCGGATGCGCTCCTCCTCGTCCGCCTCGCCGATGGCCGCCGCCCCGATGCGGAGTCCGGCCAGCGCGCGCAGGAAGCCTCGATTGGTGGAATGGATCCAGCGGACGTACCCCGAACCTCGCCAGCCGTTCTGGCGCAAGGTGTCAAGGCCGCGGTGATACCCGACGCGGTAGGCGGCGTAGCGCTCGATGTCGTCGCGGCCCAGATCACCGAGCCGAGCCCACGCGTCGAGGTAGCGCGGCCAGCGGACGACAACAGCCGCCACGGCGGTACGACGCCGCTCCTCGGGTTGCGCCCACGCTTCATCGAGCGCGGCCTGCTGGGCGGCGTCGGCTGGGGGCAGCACGGTCTCGGGAGGACCGGCCGCGCTGAACTGGATGTTCTGACTCATGCCCGGGAGCGTAGTTCGAGGTCGGCGAGATGGGCGCTCGACGCAAGATGAGCTTGGGCGGCCAGTCGCCGACCCTGGGAGAAGTCGTCGAAACGAATGTTGGGTAGCGGCCCTGACGGCAGCCGGATCAGCTCGCAGCGTCTTGTCAGGTCGTCACAGTCGTCTTCGAAACGCCGCAGCCTCGCGACCCAGTAGGCGTGCAGCGCGCCGTCGAACGGCCGATCGGCGCGGAATCTGCGAACCTCGTTGAGGTACCCCACGTGCAGTAGGTAGATGCGTTTGGCGCCCATCTCTGCTGCCTGGTCGACCGGGGCTTCGCGGACGACACCACCGTCCATGTAGAGCTCGCCGTCGATCTCGACCGGTGGATACACCGCGGGGAGTGCGGCCGAAGCCATCAGAGCGGGCACGAGTGGCCCCGAGTCGAACCAATGCTCGTCGGCTGTGCTGAGCTTGGTGGCTACGCATGCGAACGGAACTTTCAGCGCCTCGAACGAATCGACCGGCAGCTCGCTTTCGAGAAAGGCTTCGAGGACGCGGGGGTCGTGAAGGCTGCGCTTCCGCAACGCCATCTGCACCGCGATTGGGAGTCGACTGTCCGGCATCAGGTCGGGGCGCCCGTCGGCGAGCCGCCCCCAGATGCCGTCGAGGTGGATCAGGCCTCGGAAGGAGGGGTCCGCAGCGAACGCCGCGCCGTTGATGGCGCCGACCGAGCAGCCAACGATGACGTCGGGCTCGATACCCCGTTCGACCAGGGCGCGGAGCATGCCGATCTGGACCGCCCCCAGGTTGCCTCCGCCGGAGAAGACGAACGCTGTCTGGTTGCGCCGATGCAACGCGTCTCGAAGCCGCTGCAGCGCCGTGCTCTTCAGCGGCGCCGGTTTCACGGGCAGCGCAGCATTCGGAGGGTGTCGGTCATGCCGGCGGTTGCGCTGCTGCCGGCCAGCACGGCGACGAGGTCGCCCGGCTTGATGTAGCCGCCATCTCGGGCCGACCGAAGCGCTCGTTGCACGGTGGACTCCATGTCGTCGATGGCATCGATGAGCAGCGGCGTGGCGCCCCAACTGAGCGAGAGCTGTCGGACCGTGCGTTCCTCAGGACTGAATCCGAGGATCTGGATCTGCGGTCGGAAGCGGGCAATGGCGCGGACGGTGAACCCGGAACGGGAGATACAGACGATCGCCTTGACGCCGATGTCGGTGGCCGCGCGCCAGGTTGCCATCGTCATGACGTCGGTGACCGCCGCATCGACCTGTGTCGGCTCCTGGAGCTGGGCTTTGCGAAGTGACGAGGCCCATCCGTCGTAGTCGAATGCCTGGTCTGCGCGGCGGGCGATGCGAGCCATGGTGGATACGACGTTCACCGGGTCGATGCCGATCGCTGTCTCGGCCGACAACATGATGGCGCTGGTGCCATCAAACACTGCGTTGGCGATGTCTGACGCTTCGGCACGCGTCGGCGACGGGGCGGAGATCATCGACTCGAGCATCTGGGTCGCGGTGATCGCCGGTCGGCCCAGGGCGACGCAACGGGTGATGATCTCCTTCTGGTGATGGGGAAGGTCTTCGATGCTGCACTCCGAGCCCAGATCGCCGCGGGCGATCATCACCGCGCCGGAAGCCGCGATGATGCCGTCGAGGTTCTCGATGGCGGCTCGTGTCTCGATCTTGGCGACGACCAGCGGGCCCCGGGGGGCCGGTTCGAGTCCGACGCGCCGGATGTCGTGGGCCGAACGCACGAACGACAGGGCCACCATGTCGACCCCGACGGCGACGAACGCGTCGAGTAGGCGGAGGTCCTGGTCGGTGGGACTGTTGAGCGTGAGTCGGTCGGATGGGATGTGGACCCCTGGCCGACCTTGCAGGGTGCCACCGAAGATGACGCGAGCAATGAAGGCGTCGGCGTCGATGTGGTCGATCTCGAGCAGGATGGAACCGTCGCCAAGGGTCAAGCGGTCCCCGAGGCGAAGGTCGGTCAGCAGGTTGGGGTAGTTGACGGTGAACGCCTCGGCCGTGCTCTTGCCGTCGCCCGGGGTGAGGCGAATGAGCGAACCGCCTTCGATGACCGCGGCGCCCTCGAAGGCGCCGAGCCGGATCTTGGGTCCGGGCAGGTCGACCAGGATGCCGAGGGGCACCCGGGCAGCCTCCGCGGCTCCACGGACTCGGTGGTAGCGCTCGAGGGCGCGTTCCAGCGATGTCTGTGAGAGGTTGAGGCGGGCGACATCCATGCCGGCGTCGATCATGTCCCGCAGCACCGTCGGATCGTCCGACGCCGGCCCGATGGTGGCAATGATCTTTGTTCGACGGTTCACACGCCGAGTCTAGTCGTTGGGATCCGGGGTCCCCGGAGCGGTCGTACCCCGTTTCGGCTGTCCCCGCCGAGCGGGGCCTGCGTTAGAGTCTGCGCCGTATGGAATTGATCGTGATCCGCCACGCCCGACCCGAACGACTCGAAGGCATCAAGGGCGGCGCCGACCCAGCGCTCACCGCAGTGGGGCACCGACAGTCCGAGCTGGTCGCCGACTGGGTCAGGGCCGAACACCTCGACGCCATCTACGTCAGTCCGATGGCGCGGGCCCGCCAGACCAGCCAACCCATCGAAGAAGCGATGGGGATCGCTGCCGTCGTCGAGCCGCGTATCCGGGAGTACGACGCCACCTCGTCGCACTACATCCCGATCGAGGAGGTGAAGCAGGACAAGGAAGCGTGGAAGCGGTGGATCGCTCGGGACGAGGCGGCCGACCGTTCCGAGTTCTTTGCGATGGTCAACGAGGCCTTTGGCGAGATCGCGGCTCGGCACCGCGGCCAGCGCGTCGCGGTCGTGTGCCATGGAGGCGTCATCAATGCCGTCGCCTCCGGCATCCTCGGCCTGGGACACCGCATATTCTTCAACCCTCATTACACGAGCATCAACCGGATGATGGTCGCGTCGTCGGGCGAACGGTCGATCGTGAGCCTCAACGACATCGGCCACCTGCACGCGTTCCCCGACCTCATCCTGCACTGACCAGCTCCCCTCAGTTCCGGGGAACAGCGCTCCAGGATTGCTCCTTGTCGGTTCGGACGTCGCCGGGCAGGCCGAGGACCCGCTCACCGAGAATGTTCTTCATCACCTCGGTGGTGCCGCCCTCGATCGAGTTGGCCCGGCTGCGCAGGAAGGCGCGCTGGGGCGTCGTCGCCTCCTCGGCCGATTCGGCCGAACCGAGGCTGTACTCGCCGTAGAGCATCCCGGCGGGCCCGAGCAGGTTCATGGCGAACGACCAAATGGCCTTGTTCAGATCGGCCTGCTCCAGCTTGCCGACCGAACCTTCCGGTCCTGGGACACCGATCTTGCGCATCTCCGAGGCCCGGATGTTGGTGAGGCGGTGGACTTCGGCCCGAACCCAGAGCTTCATGAGCTCATCGCGGTCGGCGGCAGTGGCCGTGCCGTTCGATACACGCGCCCGGTACGCCTTGGTGGCCACGCCGATGGTGCCGCTGCCCTTCGCGGGCACCACGCCGCCGATCGCGACCCGCTCGTTCATCAGGGTGGTCAGCGCGACCCGCCAACCGTCGCCGACCTCGCCCATGCGCTCAGAATCAGGCGTGCGGGCGTCGGTGAGGTAGATCTCGTTGAACTCGGCCGAGCCGGTCATCTGGCGAAGCGGCCGCACTTCCACGCCGGGCTGGTGCATGTCGATCACGAAGTAGCTGAGACCCTTGTGCTTCGGTTGTTCGGTGTCGTGGCGAGCCACGAGCATGCCCCAGCGGGACAGGTGGGCCAACGACGTCCAGACCTTCTGGCCGTTGAACACCCACTCGTCGCCGTCACGGACGGCCCGCGTTGACAGGCCGGCGACATCGGAGCCGGCGCCGGGCTCGCTGAACATCTGGCACCAGATCTCCTCGCCGGTGAACAACGGCCGGAGGCAGCGCTGCTTCTGTTCTTCGCTCCCGTGGGTCAGCACGGTGGGCGCGCCCATGCCGTAGCCGATCGGGTTTCTCCAGTAGGCGCTTGGCGCACCCGCGTCGGCCAGTCGTTGATTGATACGGGTCTGCAGCTTGGGGCTGAGGCCGAGGCCTCCATAGCCGACCGGGAAGTTGACCCAGCCCAGTCCCAAGTCGTACTGGCGACCGAGGAACTCCAACGGGGGTGCCTGTCGAGGATCGAGATCGCTGACCAGTTGATCGATCAGGGCATCAACGGTGGCTTCATCGGACATGGGAACCTCGGGTTTTTCGTTGGTCGAAGACGGGGTCAGTTGAGGTGGGGTCAGTTGAGGCGGAAGCGCAAGCGGGTCGCCGCCGCGTGGTGTGCAGCTTCGTGCTCGGAGTCGAGGAGCGCCAGGATTTCGTGTTGTTCGGCTGCTGCGTCGAAGCGCCCGGTTGCGTTGAGGAGTTTGAGGAGCTCGATCCGGTGGGCCACACCCGCGCCGGGCAAGGCGACAGCGAGCTGCGTGACCGCGGTCGCTCGGCTCAGGTCTCCCATCGTGAGATGGATGTGGCGCAGGTTGTTGAGCATCCGATGGCCAACCTCGGCCGGGTCGAGCACGGCAGTGTGACCGGGCTCGAGCTGTGCCCCGGGGTGAGAGCGGGCTAAGAGGTCCTGACACCCGTTGACGTCGAGCGTCTGGCCGGCCTCGAACGGGTCGAACCAACGGTCGGCGCGAGACCCATCACCCAGCAAGAAGTGGCCGGGAAAGCCAACCGGCGTCAGGGCGATTCCCAAGCGCCGCCCGATCTCGATCGCCACGATGGCCAGGGTGATCGGGATGCCGAGCCGCGTGTCGATGACTCGATGCAGGTACGAGTTGTCGGGGTGGTAGTACTCGCGGTGGTTGCCCTTGAAGCCGAGATCCACGAACACGTAGTTCAGCACCGCGTCGGCTTCGGCGCAGATGGCGGGTGCGCCTTCGGCCAACCGGTCGAGCCCGGTGGTGATCAGCCCGGCCTCAGGTGGTTCGTCGGCGAGCCCGGCGATGACCTCGGCCAAACCGGCGAGCGATGGTCCGTCGGGCGCCGAGAACTCGACCCGCAGTTGGGCTTCGAGCTCGACCAGCGGACGACAGTTGCGGCGCGACGGGGTCAACGGACCTGCCCGGTCAATGGCCCCGGAAAACGGGTGACCGCTTCTCCATGAACGCAGCGACACCCTCGGCGTAGTCAGCACTGGCGAAGCAGCCCTTGGCTGCGGCTTCGGCCCGTTCGAGGAGGTCGCTGCCGTCTGATCGGTGCCCCGCAAGGTGGGCGGCGACAGCGAGCTTGGTGGCCCGCTGGGTCAGCGGCGCACGGGTTGCCATCACCTCGGCTTGTTCACGGACGTAGGTCTCGAGGTCGGCCTTGGGGCGGACGTGGTTGACCATTCCCCATCGCAAGGCGGTCTCGGCGTCGTAGATGTTGCCGGTGTACACGATCTCCTTGGTCACCGCCGGACCGAGGAGATCGACGATCTTGGCGGTGCCGGCCGGCGAGTAGCCCAGACCCAGCTTGGCAGGCGGGAGGGCGAAGCGGGCGTCGTCGGCGGCGTAGCGGATGTCGGCGCAGAAGGAGATGGCCAGTCCCCCGCCGACACAGACGCCGTGGATCATGGCCAGGGTCGGCTTGGCCAGCGTTTCGATGGCGGTGTAGCCCAGGGCAGTTGCCTGGTCGTACGTGGTCGCTGAGCCGCCGGTGCGGACCTCGTTGAACTGGCTGATGTCGGCCCCTGCGACGAAGGCCTTCTCGCCGGCACCACGGAGGATGACGACCCGGATGTCGTCGTCGTCCTCGAGTTCCTGACAGAGCCTCGGGAGGGCCTGCCACATGCCAACGGTCATGGCGTTGCGTCGAGTCTCGTGGTCGAAGACGAGCCAGCCGATCGAGCCATCGCGCTCGATGCGAACTTCGGCGGTCGGCGTTTCTGGGGAGGCGGGCACCGTTGCTGTCACTGCGCCAACCTAGCGATCCAGGGCCGGGCGTGCCAGCCGCCCCGGTCCTCGCTGTGGGATGGTTGCCACCCGGAGCAGGGTGCTAGCTTCAGGGTTCGTGCCGAAGACGAGGACGTGGGAGTTCCTGCATCCCGGTGGACCCTACGGTTTCGCTCACCGCGGTGGCGACGAGCGGGCGCCCGAGAACACGATGGCGGCGTTCCAGCATGCTGTCGACGAGGGTTTCCGGTACCTGGAGACCGATGTCCACCTGACCCGGGACGGCGTGCTGGTCGCTTTCCACGACGTCGGCCTCGAACGGGTTGCCGGACTGCGAGGTGCCATCGCCGACTACACCTGGGCCGAGCTGGAAAGGGTCGACCTGGGTGCGGGTCACGGAATTCCTCGTCTCGAGGACCTGTTCGCCGCGTTCCCGACCGCTCGGTTCAACATCGAGCCCAAGTCCGACGCTGCCGTCGCCCCGCTGGCCGGCATCGTGCTGGCCCGCTCACTGGTACCGCAGGTGTGTATCGGATCGTTCAAGGACGCGCGGATCGATACCGCTCGACGCCTGCTCGGACCCGAACTCTGCACCTCTCCCGGCCCGGTGGCACTGGCACGGCTCGCTGCCCGAAGCGTCACGGCGGCCGGACGCCGTCGGCCAACGGACTTCGGTGCCGTACAGATACCTCCGCGCTTCGGCAAGGCACGGCTGACGGCCGCCCAGGTCGACCGCTATCACGACATGGGGCTGCAGGTACACGTCTGGACCATCAACGACGAAGCCGAGATGCAGCGACTGTTCGATCTCGGGGTCGACGCGGTCGTGAGCGACAAGGTCGTCGTGCTGAAGGCCGTCCTCAGCGGCCGCGGCCATTGGCCGTGACGGGCGGCTCGGACCGGCTATTCGGCCGGGTCGGCGAACTCGGGCGGGCGCTTCTCGAAGAAGGCCTTGACCGCCTCGATCTGGTTCGGTGATCCGATGAGCCGGGAAATTTCGGTTCGTTCCTGAGCGAAGCCTTCGGCCGCGCTGACCTTGGGTGCCGCGTTGAACAGCCGCTTGGCCGCTCGGATGGCCTCAGGCGACTTGGCCGCGATTTCCCGGGCCAGCTCCATCGCCGCCGCGTGCGGGTCATCAGCCACTCTCGTGGCCAAACCGATTCGGACCGCTTCGTTGCCGTCGACCATCCGCCCGGTGAAGGTGAGTTCCTTGGCCACGTCGAGTCCGACGATGCCGACCAGGGACTGCGTTCCGGTCATGTCGGGGATGAGGCCCCAGCGGGACTCGAGTACCGACATCCTTGCGTTGGGGGCGATGATGCGGATGTCGGCGCCGAGCGCCAGTTGGATGCCGCCACCAAGAGCGTGGCCGTTGATGGCGGCAATGACCGGCACCGGCAGCGTGGTCCACCCGTAGACGGCCTGTTGGCCGAAGTGGGTGATGCGACCCTCGTCGGCCGCAGTGATGTCGCCGATGCTGTCGCTTCCCTCGTTGGCCATGCCTTGGAAGCTGGCAAAGTCGAGGCCGGCGCAGAACGAGCGTCCCTCGCCTGACAGCACCACGCAACGCAGCGTGGGGTCGTTGGCCAGCTGTTCCGCTGTCTCGACCAAGGCGGCGAACATGCCCTTGTCGAGGGCATTCATCTTCTCGGGGCGGTTGAGGCGCACATCGGCGATGCCGCCCTCGCGGTAGATGGCAATGCGATCGTTCATGGCCGAACCCTAGCGCGGGGTCATTCATACGGACAGTGGCGGCACCCGTTCTCGCAGCAGTAGCCCCGTTCGGCCAGCGCGGCGCTCGTCATGACGAAGAGACCGGAGACCGGATCGAGATACCCCAGGTCACCGCGTTCGACCGCTGCGTCGTGGGCCACCTGTCGGGCAGCGTCCAAGGGCATCGCGTCAGCCACGAAAGCAGTGTGGCAGCTGCCGCGCCCATTTCGGTTTTCGTACGCACCCTTGACAGCGCCGATCACGATGCCTAGTTGTTGCCGTTGCCGGCGCTGTGACGAGCGTCACCGCCCACAGCGTCGGGGGTATAAACGGGGGATTACAATAGCCGGCAGTCCAAAGCTGCCGGCTAGTGCGTTTTGGGCGAATGTCGACCCGGGCCGCATCTGTGGACAAGATCGGCAATACACAGGGTTTCCCATCTGGTAGCCCACAGGCACCATGGCTTAGGTTCGTGGCATGGCCCGCTTCCTCGTCACCCTCGCAGACCAGCAGACAGAGCAGATCGATCAGGCCGACGCCTATCAGCAGGAAGGCCCCTTCACCACGTTCTTCGCCGTCGCGGGCGAACGCCAGGTCATCGACTCCTGGAGCATTCGCCTCGCCAGTTTCCGTACGTCCGACATCAGCGCCATCCGTCGCGTCAGCTCCGTCTCCCTTCCACTCTTGAGGTCAGCATGAGCAACAACCCGGTCCTTCTCGTCCACGGTTTCACCACCTCCGCTCGTCGAACGTGGGCTGAGCCCGGCTGGATCGACTTGCTCCGCGATGCCGGCCGTGAGGTCATCGCGGTCGACCTCCTGGGCCACGGCGACGCCGAAAAGCCCCATGATGTAGAGGCGTATGCCCAGGTCGAGGCCCTCGTAGCCGCTGCCCTGCCGCCCGAGGGCCAGGTCGACGCCGTCGGCTATTCGGCCGGAGCTCGCATCGTGCTCTATCTTGCGTCGCAACAACCGGAACGGTTCGGCCGCATCGTGGTCGGAGGGGTCGGCAAGCGGCTGCTCGAAGAGCGCGTCGACAACCCGATCCTGGACGCCCTCGAGGGGCGGGGCGATGCCGAGGACATGGTCGGCCAACACTTCGTCTCGTTGGCAAACAGCGACGGCAACGACCCGCTCGCGCTCGCTGCCTTCGTGAAGCGAAAGGCTCCCGACCTCGGACTCGACGATCTTGCCAAGATCACTGCCCCGACGCTGGTGATCATCGGCGACAAGGATTTCGCCGGTCCCGGCGAGCCGCTGGCCGAGGCATTGCCCGACGGCACCCTCCTCACGCTCAAAGGGGTCGACCACTTCGGCCTCCCCAAGGCCTTCGCCTTCATCGAGAAAGGCCTCGACCACCTCGGCGCCGCGCCGTTCTGACGGCGTTCGACCCGCAAACTGCAAGCCCCCGCCACCCCCGTTCTGCAAGCCCGCCATCACCCGTGGTGGGGTGAAGGGCTTGCAGAACGGGGGTGCGGTGGCGGGGGCTTGCAGAATCTCGCAGAATGCCTCGCAGAGAGGCAGAACGTCTGGCGACGCGGAGGGCTACGG
>JAQCHM010000096.1 GCA_027730885.1 Actinomycetota bacterium
GCCAGAGCCGAACTCGGCCGCCGAGGCGTGCTCGGACCGCCGGCCGGCATCGCCCCGTTCCTCGCGGCACCCACGCTGTTGGCCCACGGCACCGACGACCAGCTGCAGCGGTTCATGCCGGGGATCGCCAAGGGGACCGATGTGTGGTGCCAGCTGTTCAGCGAACCCGGGTCGGGCTCAGATCTCGCGTCGCTGGCCACCAGGGCCGAGCGCGACGGCGACGAGTACGTGGTCACCGGGCAGAAGGTGTGGAACACCGGCGCCCAGTACGCCGACTGGGCCATCCTCATGGCTCGGACCGATGTTGACCAACCCAAGCACAAGGGCATCAGCTACTTCGCTTTCGACATGCGCCAGCCGGGCGTCGAGGTCCGGCCGCTGAAGGAGATGACCGGCGGCGCCACCTTCAACGAGGTGTTCCTGACCGAGGCCCGGGTGCCTGCGAGCAATCTGCTCAGTTCGCTTGGCGAAGGTTGGCGGGTGGCGATGACGACCCTCAGTCACGAGCGTGACAACGAGAACCCGGCCGCCGGTGGAGGGGGCGGTACGTTCATCGGCCGGCCCGACCTTTCGACGACGGTGGCCGAGTTCATGAAGCCGAATCCCGACCATCGGCCGGATGGGTTCGAGATCGCCATGAGCGGGGGTGTCAGCGAACTGCCGGTGAAGCTGGCTCGTCAGTTCGGCGTTGCCTCCGATCCGGTGACTCGTCAGGCGGTCGTCGATCTGTGGGCCCATCGTCAGCTGATGAAACTCAACGGTCAACGGGCCAAGGCCAGGAGCAAACAAGGCCAACCCCCGGGGGCCGAGTCGTCCACCGGCAAACTCATGGGCTCCGATTACGGACGAAAGCTCCGCGAGGTTGGCCTCGCAATCGAAGGACCGCATGGCCAACTGGTCGACGGCGACGCGCCGCTCGACGGGATCGTGCAGTCCTATGGCCTGTTCCAGCCGGCCATGTCGATAGCAGGCGGCACCGATGAGGTGCAGCGCAACATCATCGGCGAACGAGTGCTCGGGTTGCCGAAGGAGCCCGATGTGTCTCGGGACGTTGCCTGGCGTGACATCAAGGTCGGCACCCAGAGGCACGACTGAGCGTGCAGTCGCTCGGCCCGGGGGAAGCACGGCGCATCGCCCTCGCCGCGCAAGGATTCGCCGATCCGCGGCCGAGCGGAGCGCCTGATGCGCGGGCCTTTCGCCGGGTGCTCGACCGCATGTCGGTGCTCCAGCTCGACTCGGTCAACGTGGTCTGCCGCTCGCACTACCTGCCGGTCTTCGCTCGTCTGGGGCACTACGACCGAACCCGCTTCGACCAGTGGTTGTGGCGGTCGGGTGAGAACACCGAGTACCTCGCCCACGAAGCGTCGGTCACGACCTTCGACGTACATCATCTCCTGCGGTATCGGATGCGAACCGGTCGGTGGAAGGCCGGTGTGCGGCTGGAGGCCGAGCAACCCGAGTACTTGGCGGCAGTGCGGGCTGAGGTCGGCGATCGCGGGCCGCTCTCGGTCAGCGATCTCAGCGACCCCGGCGAGCGAACCGGACCGTGGTGGGGGTACTCCAAGGGGAAGCTGGCGCTCGAGTGGCTCTATGTCACCGGTCGCCTCGCGGTCCATCACCGAACCGGCACGTTCGTCACCATGTATGACCTCCCCGAGCGGGTCGTGCCCGAGGCGGTCCGTGACCGTCCCGACCATGATGACGGCGAGGCCAAGCGGCGACTGTTGACCTTGGCCGGGCGGAGCCTCGGCGTCGGCACCGCCGCCGACCTTGCCGACTACTTCCGATTGAAGATGCCCGAGGCTCGGCCATTGCTCGCCGACCTCGTCGCTACGGGCGTGCTGGAGCCCGTCGAGGTGCGCGGATGGAAGGACGCTGCTTACCTTTGGCCCGACGCCCGCCGACCTCGGGTCATGCGTCGGGCGGCGCTGCTCAGTCCTTTCGATCCGGTCGTGTGGTTCCGACCCCGTGCCGAGCGGCTGTTCAATTTCCGCTACCGCATCGAGATTTACGTACCCGAGGCCGACCGCCAATACGGCTACTACGTGCTGCCGTTCCTGTTGGGAGACCAGATCGTCGGCCGCGTCGATCTGAAGGCCGACCGGGCGAACGGCGTGCTGCTGGCCCGGGGGGTCTTCGGCGAGAAAGGGCATCGACCCGACACCGTCGCCGCCGCGCTGGCCGGCGAGCTCCAGCGGCTGGCGGCGTTCCTCGGTCTGGACGGCGTCGAGATCGGCGACCGCGGCAATCTGGCCTCGACCGTGCAGGCGGTGCTCTCGTGAGACGGCGGGGAATGGTCGGCCCTGGTCTGGCAACCGCGGGCGCTGCCTTGCAGCTCGCGGTGGGTCAGCTTCCCTGGATGCGGACCGGGGAAGCGACACGCAACAGTTACGAGCTGTTCCGGTCGGCTCAGCGCCTCGGCCTCGACGAACTCACTCCGTTCAGGGTGGTCTGGCACCTCTTGCCGGTGGCAACGTTGGTCTTCGGCCTGGGCCTTGCGTCCAAACAGCGTCGACTGGCCGGACTGGTCGTCATCGCATAGTCGTTGGCGGTCATCGCGGCAGGAGTTGCCGTATGGGTCGTCGGCGTGGGCGTCGAGATCGGGCCGAGGCTGGCGATTCCCGCCGGCGTTGTGGGCTTCGCCGGTGGTGTGATGCTGGCAAAGGGCAAGGATCTTGCTCAAGGACCGGCACAGGTGCTCCGATCCAGAGTCCAGCCGTGAAGCGGCCACGAAAGGATCGACCGCAGATGACTGACTTCGACCACCCCACCCACGGGACACCGACCTTGCTCGATGACTCCGGCGCCGTGCTGGTGTCGTCCACGTCCGTGCAGAAGAAGAGCCCCTGGGGGCTGCGGATCGGGCTGCTGGCCGCGACCGCTGCGGTGGCAGGCGCTGGTGTCTTCGCGGTCAAGACTGCCCTGAGCGAACCCGCTGGAGCGCAGTCGCCGGAGGAGGCCGTGACCCAGTTGTTCGAGGCCCTGGGCAACGAGGACATCCTGGGCATGACCGAGACGCTGCTGCCGTCCGAGCGAGAGTCCCTGGTCGAGCCGGGCCTGGCGATCTTCGCCCAACTGCAGCGTCTCGAGATCGTCGACGCTGAAGCCGACCTCGGGCAGATGCAGTACTTCAATGTCACCATCGAGGGCTTGGAGCTGACGTCGACCCCGGTGACCGAAGGATTGGCGCTGGTCGAGACGACTGGCGGCACGATCTCGGCCAGTGGGAGCGGTGCCGTTCCGTTGGCGGATCGGTTCGAGCCCGACTCCGAGGCGTGGACCGAGGGGCCGACACCGATGGCCGACGATCCGCTGACGATCGCGGTCGTCGAAGAGAACGGCTCGTGGTACGTGAGTCGGTGGTACAGCGGTGCCGAAGCGGCCCGGACCGACGCCGGCATCACCGAACTTCCGCTCGTTGGGGGCGGCCCGGCCGCCCTCGATGCCGAGGGTGTCCTGACCCTGTTCGACCCGGAGGAGGCACGGGTCCTCTACGACTACTCGAACCTGTACCTGCCCCGGATCGAGGAAGCGATCGGGCGCATGGAAGCCGAGTTGGACGCGTCGGGTACCGTTTGGTCTGTCGACCGTCTCGAGGTCGGATCGTTGGAGTGGAACGGAAGGACCGTGGTCGACTTGACGGCCGTCGAGTTGTCGCTGACCGGTCCCGATGTGGAGATGCGGCTCGCGGTCGCCGAGGGTTGCGGCACGACGACGATCAACGGTGAAGCCGAGGAGTGGTGTGCCGACGAGGTCCTGGGCTCCGATCCGTGGAAGTTCCAGATAACGGTGGTCGAGCGAGACGGTCGTTGGTATCTCAGCCTGATGCCCGCCGTCCTGTACTCGATCAACGATGCCCTCATCGAGCTGCAGCCTTCCGACATCGACCCGTTCATCGAGAGCTTCGATGACCTGACGAGTTCGCTGCTCGGCCTCGGCATGATGGGTGTCGGCCAGGAGGAGTCTTTCGAGTTCGAGTCGGGTCAAGACAGCGGCATCGAAACCGACCACCCGAGCGACCCCGCCGTTGTGCCACCGGGAGCTCAATCTTGGGGGCGGATCCCGAGTTCATCGACATCGGCTTCGCCGGCGACATCGACCTCACGGGGGCGATCGCCACCGAGATCTACGGTGCCGAAGGCGGCTTCATCACCATTGTCACCATGCCGGACACCAGTCACGTCGAGCCCTACATCGCCTACGCACGCGACACCTGGGGCTACGAGCTCATGGATCCCGCGCTTGTTCCTGCCGGGTTGCCGGTCGGCACGCAGGTCATCGACCGTGAGCATGGATTCGTGACCTACTTGTACGGACCGTACGTCATCTCGGCTTCCGACGAAGCCGGCTCCGTCCTGGCCGTTGACGTGCTCTCCCAACTGGCGACCGGGGGGTAGCCGGTCGACGGTTGATACCGTGTCCTCTTGCTGTTTTCGCTGATCCAGCCTTCGACCAGCCAGCAGGAGGACACGTGACCGAGATCGAGATCGGTAGGGGCAAGTCGGGTCGTCGGAGTTACGGCCTCGACGATGTGTCGCTCGTTCCGAGCAAGCGGACGCGTGAGACCGGCCTGGTCGACCTCGGTTGGCAGATCGACGCCTACGAGTTCAGCCTGCCGGTGATCGGCGCCGCAATGGACAGCGTGACCAGTCCCGACACCGCGGTCGAACTGGATCGGATCGGTGGCCTGGGGGTGCTCGATCTGGAAGGGGTCTGGACCCGCCACGGCGACGCCGGCGACAAGCTGGCAGAGCTGGGTTCGATGGACGAGTCGGCAGCCGTCGACCAGTTGCGGGCCTGGCATGCGACCCCCGTCGACCCCGATCTCGTGCGTCAACGCATCGGCGAGCTCAAGGCCGCGGGCGGTTATGCCGCTGGCGCGGTCTCACCTCGCAGCGTCGCCGGTCTTGCGCCAACGTTGCTCAAGGCCGAACTCGACCTCCTGGTCGTCTACGGCACGGTGATATCGGCCGAGCACGTCTCGACCAACCCGGATGCCCTCAACCTCAAGCAGTTCGTCCGTGAACTCGAAACGCCCGTCATCGTCGGCGGATGTGCCAGCTATCAGGCCGCTCTTCACCTCATGCGTACCGGGGCGGCCGGGGTGTTGGTGGGTATCGACAGCGGGGTCACGGCCACCAGCCGCTCGGTCGCCGGGCTCGGTTCGGGCATGGCCACCGCGATCGCCGATGTGCAGGCTGCCCGCATGCGACATCTCGACGAGACCGGCGTCTACGTTCACGTCATCGCAAACGGGGGTATGCGAACCGGCGGCGACATGGCCAAGGCCATCGCCTGTGGCGCCGACGCTGTCATGTTGGGCGCTGCGCTCACTGCTGCCACTGAGGCACCCGGGCGCGGTTGGCATTGGGGTCGTTCGTTGGTGCACGAGAACCTGCCCCAAGGTCGGCTCATGCGGGTCGAGCAGTTGGCCCCGCTCGAGGTCGTACTCAACGGTCCGTCGCCGTTGGCCGACGGGCGGCTCAACCTCTGCGGAGCCCTTCGGCATTCCATGGCTGCACTCGGGTATCAGTCGGTCAAGGACCTGCAGAAGGCCGAACTGGTGGTCACCCGTGGCTGACGGCCCCGTCACCGGTGGCATCAGTCATCCCGACCAAGTCGTCTACGTCGTCGACTTCGGCGCCCAGTATGCACAGCTGATCGCCCGCCGTGTTCGTGAGCTGAACGTCTACTCCGAGATCGTTCCCCATCGCATCACCGCAGCCGAGCTGGCCGACAAGCCCCCGGCCGCTCTCATCCTGTCCGGTGGACCCAAGAGCGTGCACGTCGAAGGTGCGCCGCGACTTGATCCCGCGATCTACGAGCTCGACATTCCCATCCTCGGCATCTGCTACGGCGCCCAGCTCCTGGCTCACCAGCTGGGTGGCACCGTGGGCCGTAACGAGCGAGGCGAGTACGGTCGCACCACGTTCCGCCGGGCCGGTGTCGAGTCGTCTTTGTTGGGCGAGATTCCCACCGAGCACACCGTGTGGATGAGCCACTTCGACGCGGTGTCCGCGCCGCCCGCTGGAGCGCTGGTCACGGCCAGTACCGACAATTCACCCGTTGCGGCCTTCGAAGACACCGCTCGCGGCCGCTACGGCGTCCAGCATCATCCGGAGGTCGTCCATTCCGAGTTCGGCATGGAGATCCTGGACCGGTTCCTCCGTAACGAAGCCGGTCTCGAGGCCAATTGGACGATGGGCTCGATCATCGACTCTGCGGTCGAGGCCATTCGGGATCAGGTGGGCGAGACCGGCCGCGCCATCTGCGGACTGTCCGGTGGCGTCGACTCCGCCGTCGCTGCGGCGCTTGTCCACAAGGCCATCGGGCCCCGGCTCACCTGCGTCTACGTCGACACCGGACTGATGCGACTGAACGAGTCCGACCAGGTGGTCGAGACCTTCCAGAAGCACCAGGGCATCGAGCTCATTCACGTGCGTGCGGCCGACCGGTTCTTCGACCGACTCGAGGGCATCGTGGAACCCGAGGCCAAGCGGAAGACCATCGGCGAGGTCTTCATCCGAGTGTTCGAGGAAGCCGCCCTCGGCCTGCAGGACGCCGAGTTCCTGGTGCAAGGGACGCTCTACCCCGACGTCGTCGAGTCCGGCACCTCCGACGCAGCCACCATCAAGAGCCACCACAACGTCGGTGGCCTGCCCGACGACCTGCAGTTCGACCTGGTCGAGCCGCTGCGCAACCTGTTCAAGGACGAGGTTCGCAAGGTCGGCACCGAACTGGGCCTTCCCGACGAGATCGTTTGGCGCCAACCCTTCCCCGGCCCCGGCCTGGGCGTTCGCATCATCGGCGAGGTCACCCGGGAGAAGGTGGCCATCCTGCAGCACGCCGACGCGATCGTCCGCGAGGAGATCCGCAACGCGGGGCTCGAGCGCGAGATCTTCCAGAGCTTCGCGGTCCTGGCCGACATCCGAACGGTGGGGGTCATGGGTGACGAGCGCACGTACGCGCACCCGATCATCATTCGCGCGGTCACCAGCGACGACGTCATGACCGCCGACTGGGCCCGGTTGCCCTACGACCTGATGGAGCGGATGTCGAACCGCATCATCAACGAGGTCGACGGCGTGAACCGGGTGGCCTACGACATCACGTCAAAGCCTCCCGGCACCATCGAATGGGAATGATCTCGGTTCCGGGTCACCTCGGCGGGGGAACCGACGAAGTTCCTGGTCAGGGCGTTTGAAAGCTGCCGGTCCCTGCGCGCCGGTTCTCTTCCGGGGAGACATCTGTGAGGCCCCGCAGCGCCACCGTCGAGGCCGTCCGCGACACCGAAACGGTGGAACTGACCGCATTGGTGTTCGACCACGCACTCCTCTGGAACCTGAACTCTCAGGAATGGCCGGACATTGCGTGTCAGGGAGCGGGGCGGAACCTGGCGAGGGCAGAGCGGGACCGTTCGGTCCCGAGGGGAGCCCTATCGGGCCACGTGCCCGCAGTCGCCGTGACATGGTCCCGCCGACCGCGGGGTGCCGACCGGGCTGCCCCCAACGCGGAGCATCACGCCAGGAGATCGTCGGCTGCCCGGAGACGGGCCACCACTGCTTCGAGGAGCGCTCGGGACATGTCCGGGTTCTGCTCCCACACGGGGCGGAACCCGGATCGGGCGACCATCCACGCCTCACCGTCGGTGGTCATGGTGACGGTTGCCGATGCCGGCTTGCTGTCGATCATTGCCAGTTCGCCGACGACGTCGCCCGGGCCGAGGTTGGCCACCTCCTTGTCGCCGACTTCGACCTTGGCTGAGCCGCTGATCAGTATGGCCATCTGGTGGGGCACGGAGTCCTGCTTGACCAAGACCGTCCCGGCGGCCGCGCTCGTGCGATCGGTTACCTTGCCGATGAGTTCCAGCTGCTTGTCGGAACACGTCGAGAAGAGCGCCGTTGCCTTCAGCGCTTCCAGTTTCTGATCGCTCATTCTGCTATCTCCCTTGATGCTGTGTGCTTCCTCGTCCCTGACCTTGGCAGAAGGAGGTTTCAAAAACCATTCAGTCGACCGGGACAGACGCTTCGGTTTAGGAAGGGCGGGCAAGGTGCCTACCTCGTGCCGTCGACTGAAATGAGGTCTGAGCTGGTAGTTCACGTTGTTGGACAGATTGTGGACAGCTTGATCTGACAGTCTTCGCACCGTAAGAGTGCCTTCGGGGAGGCGACCATTCGTCAGTCGGCGTTCAACGATGGTCGCTGGTGGTCATCGATGCACAGACCCGAAAGGTGATCGACGAGAAGGAACCCGACGAGGATGTTTGGGGGCATTACGACGATGGCCTTCTCGGCCGACGGTCGGCTGCTGGTGATGAGGGACGACGCTGGAAGCATCGGTTCTGGGACATCGAGGCCCGTCTGCCGATCGTGACCCTCCCGAGTGACGAGGCCGTGCCTCCTCACGCCAATGCCGGTGAAGACCACCTCAAGGGTGAGCCGCATCGGGCGACCTGTCCGCAGTGGCCGTCGTTGGGGTGACACTCGGTCAGCCGTCGTCGGGTTCGTGGTCGGTCTTCAGGTGGTTGTGGGGTTGGCAGAGGGTTTGGCCGTTGTCGAGGGTGGTGGGTCCGCCTCGGGTTGCGGGTTTGATGTGGTCGGCTTGGAGCCAGGGGTAGGGTGCGTCGCATCCGTTGATGGCGCAGCGTCCTTTGGATTGGAGGGCGAGGGTGTGTCGCATCCAGGGTGGGAAGCGTCTGGCTTTGGTTTGGATGCTGCGGATGTTGCGTTGCCCGTCGAGGATGGAGGTTTGGATGCGGCCGATGGCCAACAGGCCGGCGGCGTGGACAGGATGTACGGGTGTCCCGTCGATGTAGTGGCACCACCGGTCGGGGTCGGTGGTTGACGGGGGAACCGGTTCGATGGTGGGGTCGTGCATCCGTTCGAGGATGTTCTGGGCGAGTTGGTGGCCGATGACGAGGTCGATCAGCGGGATGAGGGGGGATCCGTTGGGGTGTTGGTGGCCTCGGGTGATGAGGTTGAGGAGGGCTTGTCCGCCGAGTTGGTAGGCGGTCCGCCGTACCGGCTGGTTTTGGTCGGTTGGTTGTTTGAAGAGTTTCTCGGTTTCGGTGCCGATGGCGGTGGTGAAGGCTTGGGCGGCGAGGGGGTTGAGGTGGAAGCGGCCGTCGATGGTGCCGTCGGTGTTGGTTTTGTGGCTGAGGCCGGTTGGCCGGTTCTGTTGGTCGTTTCGGGGTTGTAGCCCGTCGGGGTCGGCCGCGTTGACCCAGTGGGTGAGGGCCCGGCCGAAGTCGACCCAGTCGAGCGAGGCGGCGATGTCGACCAGGAGGTCTTGGGAGTCGATGAGGTGGTGGTGGACGGCGTCTCGGTCGACGGTTTTCAACGCTTGGAGGTGTTCCGCGGAAAGGGCACCGGATCGGTGGGCGTCGTTGAAGACGGGGAACGCTTCGAGCCAGCGGTGCAACAGGACGGCGTCGCGGAGTGGTCGGGGGTTGGTGTGGGACCCAGCGGCGATGTCGGTGGCCGGGATCTCCACGTAGGGGGGTGTCAACGCTGCGGTGTTGTTCGCGGCGGTGAGGTGTTGGCCGAGGATGGCGTCGAGGCGGTTGCGGAGTCGTTGGACTTCGGCTGCCTGTTCGATCACTTCGCCGACCGTCATGGCTGATAGTGGGGTGTCGAACACGCCGCTGATCGCTTTGTCGAGGTCGATCAGGTCGGGGTGGACTCCCGCACCGTGGGGTGGGTCTGGTGTGTTCTCGATCCCGCCGGAGATGGATGTAGTATAGCGAACGAATATTCTGCAACGTATGTTCTGAAGATA
>JAQCHM010000097.1 GCA_027730885.1 Actinomycetota bacterium
GACGACCGAGACGATCGTGACCCACCACCCGCGGCACGTCGAGCAGCACAACTGCGTCGGGCCAGCGCCCGCACAGCGCGAACTCATTGATGGCTCGGACCTCGTCGACACCAAGATCACGGCCTCCGCCTTGATAGGCGAGCGAGCTGAAGGCCGTCCGATCAGAGACGACGTGTCGACCGGACCTCAGCGCCGGCAGCACGACCTCGTCGAGGTGCTGCGCCCGATCGGCTGCCATCAGGAGGGTCTCGGCCCTGGCCCCGATGACCGCCTGACCCGGTTCGAGCAACAGTCGCCGCAGCTTCGAACCAAGGTCCGTCCCGCCCGGCTCCCGAGTGATCACGGCGTCGATACGACTCGCAAGCCGGCGCGCCTGGGTGCTCTTGCCCGCTCCTTCACCGCCTTCGAAAGCGATGTAGCGCCCAGTACCAGGACCAAGGGTCAGAACGGTGTCTCCTCAGGATCCGGGGTCCCGCCCCCGGCCGCTCGGTTCTTGGCCCCGGCCACCTTCGCGCTCCCCTGCTTCGCGCTCGCCTTTTTCGCGCTCGCCTTTTTCACTGTGGTCTTCTTGGCGCCCGCCTTCTTCGCCGTACTCCGCTTTGGCGTGCTCTTCTTGGGGTTGGGCCCGGCGGCGCGACGGTCGGCCAGGAGCTCCATGGCTCGTTCGATAGTGAGCGACGACGGATCGTCACCCTTCCGGAGGCTGGCGTTGGTCTCGCCATCGGTCACGTACGGTCCGAAGCGACCGTCGCGCAGGGTGACTTCCTTGTTGTTCGACTCGTCGAGCCCGACAACCTTCGCCGTCGCGGCGGACCCCTGCCCCCGTCGCCGTTTGGGCTGGGCCATCACGGCGAGTGCCTCGTCCAACCCGATGGTCAACAACAACTCTTCACCCTCGATGCTCCGGCTGTCGGCCTTCCCATCGAGGGACTTGGAGATGTAGGGCCCAAACTTGCCATTCTGTGCGGTCAACACCCCGCCGTCCGCAGGGTCGGTTCCGATGACCCGCGGGAGCGAAAGCAGCCGGACCGCGTCTTCGAGGGTGAGCGTCGCCGGCTCCATCGTCTTGAACAGCGACGCAGTCGCCGGCCGCTCACCGGTGGCATCGTTGTGCTCGCCCATCTGGACGTAGGGGCCGAACCGTCCCGCTTTGACCATGATCGGGAGCCCGGTATCGGGGTGGACGCCGATTTCCCGGTCGCCCTTCGGCGCATCGAACAGCTCGAGGGCCTTGGTAAGCGTCAGCTCGTCCGGCGGCAGGTCGTCGGGGATGGACGCGCGATCTTCGCCCCGCTCGAGATAGGGCCCGTACCGACCGACTCGGGCAACGATGGCGACGCCATCCTCGTCAGCTCCCAAGGGAATGGAGTTCACCGCTCGGGCGTCGATGTCGCCGAGACGGTCACGGACCTTGTCACGAAGTCCGGGAAACTCGTCATGGCCGAAATAGAACTCCGACAGGTACGGAATCGCCTCGGCGGTGCCCTCGGCAATGGAATCGAGATCGCTCTCCATCCGGGCGGTGAACGCGTAGTCCACGAGATCGGGGAAGTGGTGTTCGAGCAAGGTCACCACCGCGAACGCCTTGAAGCTCGGCACCAGTGCCGTGCCCTTCTTCCAGACATACTCCCGGGCTTGGATCGTGCCCATGATGGCGGCGTAGGTCGAGGGCCGACCCACCTCGAGTTCCTCGAGCTTCGCCACCAGTGAAGCCTCGGTGTAGCGAGCCGGAGGCTGTGTGTCGTGCCCGGCCGCATCCACCGCGGCGATCGTGGCCTGCTGGCCCTGCTCGAGCGGGGGGAGCGATTGCTCCTTGTCCTCGTCACCGTCGGTCGGCTCGTCGGTGGATTCCTGGTAGACGCTGAGGAACCCCTGGTGGCGTATCACGGTGCCTGCAGTCGAGAACACCGCGTGGCGGGCTGCCCCTCCGTCGGCCACGCGTGTATCGGCACCGAGCCGCAGCGTCACCGTCTCGCCGGTGGCATCGGTCATCTGGGAGGCGACCGTACGCTGCCAGATCAGTTCATAGACCTTCAGGTCCTGGGTGGAGAGCTCGTTGGCCACCTGTTCAGGAGTTCGGAACACATCACCGGCCGGCCGGATGGCCTCGTGGGCTTCCTGTGCGTTCTTCGCCTTGGTCTTGTAGACCCGAGGTTCGTCGGGGAGGAACTCCGGGCCGTAACGCTCTCGGATCTGATTCCGAGCAGCGGTGATCGCCGTCTCGGACAGGGTGGCCGAGTCGGTTCGCATGTAGGTGATGTAGCCCCGCTCGTAGAGGCCCTGGGCCACCCGCATGGCCTGAGCCGACGACATCCGCAGTTTGCGGCCGGCGTCCTGCTGGTAGGTCGAGGTGATGAAGGGCGCTGCCGGCCGACGGCGGTAGGGCTTGGCCTCGCGGCTCTCGACCACGGCCTGCTGGTCGGTCAGCTCGCCCGCAAGCCTGACGGCACCGGCCTCGTCGAGATGTACCGCTCCGCTCCGGGCCAACTGCCCCTGAGCCGAGAAGTCACGGCCGGTCGCCACTCGGGATCCGTCGACCTCGACCAGCGCTGCGGTGAACGAACCGGAACCGACCATCGGGGCGAAGGTGCCCGTGAGACTCCAGTACGAAGCGGAGCGGAAGGCCATGCGTTCGCGCTCGCGTTCGACGACGATCCGCGTGGCCACCGACTGCACTCGGCCCGCGGAGAGGCGGGGCATGACCTTCTTCCACAGAACCGGCGAGACCTCGTAGCCGTAGAGACGGTCGAGGAGGCGGCGGGCTTCCTGTGCGTCGACGAGGCGACGATCGAGCTCGCCGGGGCTCGTGATCGCTCGTTGAATCGCCTCGCGGGTGATCTCGGTGAAGACGATGCGCTTGACCGGCACCCGCGGATTGAGCACCTCGGTGAGGTGCCAGGCGATGGCCTCTCCTTCGCGGTCGGCGTCGGTGGCGAGCACGAGTTCGCTCGCGTCCTTCATCAGGGCCTTGAGTTTGCGAACCTGATCTCGTTTCTCGTTGGCCACCACGTACAGAGGTTTGAAGTCGTTGTCGACGTCGACGCCCAGGCGCGCCCACTTCTCCGCCTTGTAGGACGCGGGGACGTCGGCCGCGTTTCGCGGCAGGTCACGGACGTGACCGATGGACGATTCGACCATGAAGTCATCGCCCAAGTACTCGGCAAGTTTTTTGGCTTTCGCCGGGGACTCGACGATGACGAGGGGTCGGGGCACGCCCGCAGACTACGAAGGTCCGACAGCGTTTTGCGAGCGTCGCCGGCAATGGCCCCGTCAGTGGGTCGCTGTCTCGGGTTCGGTGGTCTTGGGGGGACGCCCGCCGAGCACCCAGAGCAACAAGAACCCGGCGACCGCGGCGAACGCCGATGCGGCCAGGATGCCTATGGTTGCCTGATCGGCCAAGGCCTTGTCGTCGAAGGCGAGCCCAGCGACGAAAAGCGCGACGGTGAAGCCGATACCGGCCACCGCGCCGACGCCGAAGATCTGAGCCAACGTGGTGTCCGGCGGCATGGACGCAACCTTGAACTTGATCCCGACGAAACTGAAGAGCGCGACCCCGATCGGCTTGCCGATGACGAGACCGGCGATGACACCCCAGGTCACCGGCGAGCCGACGGCGTCACTGAGCGCACTGGAGCTGAGCTTCACCCCGGCGTTGGACAGCGCGAAGATCGGCACGATCAGGAAGCTGGTCCAGGGGCTGAGCAGGCTGCTGAGACGAACGGTCACCGGGACGGTCTCCTTGGCTCGCCAGGTGGCGTCTCGAACGGCGGCGGGCTCGAGCTCGTCACCGGTGAGGATGTCCTGGAGACCAGCGAGGGCAGGCTCGCCGATGAGCGGCTTGGCCGGTGCCAGCAATCCCATGGCCACCCCGGCGATGGTGGCATGGATGCCCGACCGGAAGGTGGCGTACCAGACCCCGGCGCCGATGATTGCGTACACCGGGATGTACCACACGCGGGAACGGCGCAGCACGTACATGAGAGCGAGACCCCCCAGCGCCGCACCGAACCAGAGCACACCGAAACCGCTGGAGTAGAAGACCGCTATGACCGCGATGGCGAGGATGTCGTCGGCAATGGCCAGAGTGAGCAGGAAGATCTTGAGGCGCTGGGGCGCGCGATTCCCGAGGAGCGCCAACACGCCGACGGCAAAGGCAATGTCGGTAGCCACGGGGACACCCCAGCCGCCGCTGCCGGAGCCACCCGCGTTGAGAATGGTGTAGATCAGAGCAGGGACCACCATCCCACCGAAGGCGGCGATGATGGGCAGGGCCGCAACACGCGGATCACTGAGTTCACCGACAACCGCTTCGTGCTTGATCTCCAGACCGACCACGAAGAAGAAGAGCACCATCAGCACGTCGTTGACCCAGAGACCGAGACTGAGGCCATGACCTTCGTGGGTCAGTGGGTGCCAGGACCCGATGGCCAGCTCGACCGTCGAGTTCCAGAAGTTGCTGTAGCTGTCACCACCGAAGTTGGCCCAGATGAGCGCCGCCGCTGCGGCGATGATGAGAAGAATGCTCGACGAAGTCTCCTGGTGGAGGAACCGAGCGAGCGGTTGAGCGACCTGTCTCGCCAGTCGACTCTCGCCGCCAGTGAACGCTTCATTGCGTACAGACAAATTTCCGGACATAAGTCAGAAAGGCTACGGCGCCAGATGCAACTTGACCGTCGTGCCTTGGTCGCTGGACAGGAGAATCACCGGCTGTGAACTGAGAAGGTGCATCAAGGGAAGACCGAAGCCGCCGTCGCGCAGCAGACCCTCTGGTGCCTGGAGGTCGGGAAGTTCGTGCCACTGGCGTCGTTCGTTCGCGAACGCGGGAAGGCCGGGCCCCTGATCGGACACCGAGAGCGTCAGACCCTCAAATCCGAGCTGAGCCTCGATGCACACTCGGCCAGGATGCTCGGTCGCCAAGTTGGCCTCGACCGCGTTGGTTGCCGCTTCCGAGGTGAGCAACTGGAGGTCGTCGAGGCGTTCGCCTTCGAGCACCTCACCGCAGCTGGCCGCAGCCACGATCACCATCCGAGCCACAGCGACGAGATCCACCCGGGCCGGCAGGTCGAGTTCGATCACGTACGACTCGGTTGGTGTAGTCACGGTCTGGCACTCACGGTCTGTCACGCACGGTGGGGCGGATCCGACGGTAGCTCATGCCCCGGCCCCGAGGCGGGATGCCGGGTCGGCGCCTCACTCGCACGAGCGGACGGCGGCTCGAACTGTGACGCTTCTCGACGATCAGGAACCGTGTCCTCCACCCATTGGCTGAAGGAGACCACGCTCCCCCCGTTCGGTCGGAAGACCCAGGGCCAGGGATGGATCTCCGCCGGAGCGATGCGCGCCGCCCTGCGTCGGAACCCGGGGACCGGCGCGTAGGTCACCGCTACTGCCAGATCGGTCAGGATCGCTACCGGATCTCCGCGGTAGAGCTCGAGGCCTCGCGTCTCGGCCAGCTCGGCGAGGCACTCGACGAGGAAGACCAGGCGCATGGGAGCCAACCGGAGGCGTTCGAGCAACGCCTCGTCGAACACGAAGACGGCAGGGAGATCGGGATGCGCTCGTAGCGCCGGATCGTCGCGGCCCAGGGACTCGGCCGTCAGCCACACCCGGTCGGGTGCAGCGACGCGCAAGGGAACATCGGGGCCTGCGTAACGCTCAGGTTGTTCGGACCCACGAAGTTCGACCGGTTGCTCGACCGCGGTACGCCTCGGGTCGTCGGGGAAGTTCTCGACGGGGCACTGATGCACCAGGTCGCACGTGGCGCACAGCCCGGCCGCTCGTTGTTCCACCTGCCAGCGGGTGAAGCCGTACGGCTTGGTGGAGCCGGTGCCGGCGGCCCACTGCCAGCCAAGCCGGTTGGCCGCCCGCGAACCATCGAGGAGCCGCCGGAAGAGGAGGTCCTCTCCTTCCTGCCAGTGACGGTCCTCTCGGACCGTCCAGTGGCCTGCGACCCAGAGTCGGCTCTGGTTCGGGATCCAGCCGTCGTCATCCAGTTCGTCGAGGGTGAGTTCGAGGCATGCCATTCCCGGCTCGATCGTCGACCGCAACGAGGGGCTGGCGGGTTGCTCACTTGGGTCTTGACCCCACCGAACGCTCTGCTTGGTCGTGTGTCCCATGCGGGCGTACCAGTGCCGGGCGTACTCCTGCCACAGCAGTTGGTCGGCGAGCTTGTCAGCGTCGCGAGTTCGCCCGGCGGAACGCACATGGTCCCAGACGTCGACGAGACGGATCAGGCCGTGCCTGAGGTAGGGCGAGAGCGCGGTCGCACTGCGCTCGCGCTCGGGGAAGACTTCGTTGCGTCCTGTCGCGTAGCCATCGATCCGCAGCGAAGCGAGCGCTGCATCGGCGGCAGCTTGACCGCCACGGAACCGAGTGGAGCCGGCGACGGGCAGTCCGTCGTCGTACAAGCCGGCGAGCGTGGTCGCCACGAAGCTCTCGGCCGCGGCGCGGCCGGTCCCGGGTGTCGGGAGGAGCTCCGCTGACACGCGGATCAGGCCGGCTGACAGGTCGCTCGCGGTCGAGTGACTCATCAATTGCGCCTCCTTCCGTTGGCAGCTGCGGGTTGCTCAGTCCTTCGTCGGCACTACTCCTATCGGCCGCCAGGCCGGGTAGCTGATTGGGTGAATCTCACTGGTACTCCCGCGACACGTCTCCCTCAACCAGACTCACTCGATACGGACCGTGACCTCGGCCGACAAGGTGACGTCGTCGATCAGATGACCGACCAGGGGAACTTCGGTCGGCGAGCGATAGGACAGCGAGGCTCTGCCCCGATCGCCACGGTCGGTGCCACCGTGCCAGATCACCGTTAGTCGCTGGCTCTGGAGGCCGCCGGCGGCAATGGCCGCGCCTCGAGCCGTTGCGGCCGAGGGGTGGCCGGAGCGTTTCGAGTACTCGTCGGCAACGGCGACGACCTCGAGCACACCAAATCTTGCAGATCGGGGGCAGCTCTGCGTCGATGCTGCCGCATCCAAGTGCTCTCTGAGGCTCCACGACAGTCTCGGGAGAGAGGCTTTCAGCGCTTTGGGCGAAACGGCCGCGGGAGACAGTTCGAAGACCGTGTCGTGGCCGATCGGGTTTAGCCCTGCCCTGTCTCCAGATCGATAGCCCGTCGAATGACGAAGTCGACGATTGTCCACGCGCCGGAAAGCTCGACGAGGTGGTCCAGCCGATGCGACACGCAGGGGCCCCTTCCCTCCTAACCCCCGTGGCGATCGATGGGTTAGGAGGGAAGGCTGCTGCGAGTGTCGCAGCTCGCTCGCCGGGGAGCCGCTCTCGAGGTTGGCCAGCATCCGAAGGGTCACGGCGACTGTGAGCTTGGCGTCGTCGATCGCTCGGTGCGTTGCGCGCTCTGACGCGATCGCCAGGTGTGCCGCCAGGGCATCGAGTGAGCGGCCAGTGGGTGGAAGGGTGCCGTCGCTGTTCGGGAGCATCTCCGTGCCGGCGCGGGGGAACACGACATGAGCCAACTCGAGCGTGTCGAGTCGGATGCCGTTGAACAGGGGCAGCCCTGCCGCGATCAGGGCCGCGTCCAGCAGCTTGAAGTCGTAGCCGAATCCGTTATGGGCGACGAGCGGCCACCCGTCGACGAAGCTGAGGAGAGCTGCCAACGCGTCAGCGGGTTCAGCGCCCTGCGCCAGGTCAGCCTCGGTGAGGCCGGTCAGCTCGGTGACGAACGGAGAATCGTTCCGTACGGCCAGCGCTAGACGAGTGGTTCCAAGGGGTGCGCGCGGTTCGCTCGTGTCCACTACCTAGAGCGCGAGAGCGTCCACGATCAGGGGTGCTCACACCAGCGGGCATTCCTGCTCGCTCGATGGGCATCCGCGCAATTGCCGTTCCAGACCGCAACGACGTCGTCGGTGACGCCGGGACCGGCTGAAGCCGACGTCGACAAGGGGCAGTCTGGCGTCTCGGATCGGGACATACCTGAGCGCCCTCCAGCGTTCCGACGAAGGCGATCACGGGGCGCTCGGAGAAATCATCGCCCCGTCTCCAAGTCGGACCTGTCCGGCAACACCGACGGTGAAGTCGAACTCGACATCCCGTAACCGAAAGCGCACCTTCGGCACCGCCGAGCATCAGCGGTGCCGAATCCAATCGGAATCCCGCCGCTCCCACAACCCAACGGACCAACGCGCTGGAGCGTTGACTGCGATCGTCGCCTGAGCCTGGTCAAGGTAATCCTGCGCGCCCGTTCCCACCGGAAACTCGCCGTAGGCCAGGCTCAGGTGCAGCCAGTCCTTCAATCGGATCGGGTCATCGCCATGCTCCAGCCGATGCCGTGCCGCGAACAACGACGCCAACTCGAGCAACCAATCGCTCTTGATTTCGACCCCGAGCCAACCCTCACGCCTAGCGATCGGATCCACCGCCACCGGGCCCCGCGGCGCTGCGGCGATCGCCGCCTGCACCTCCAGGGTCAGTCGCTCGACAGCGACCGGCGGTCGCCGGAAGAACCCGGTGAGAGACACGTGTGGTGGGTAGCTCTGCGCCGTCGTAGATCGTCCTGAGGCTGCGACCTCAGCGAAGAAGCGGTCGCATGCCTCACCGAACTCACCTCCGGGGGTTGCGTACAGGATCAGTTCGCGACGGGAGCGCATGGCTGCGTTGCCCACCGTCGAGCCGGCGGGGGTCTGGCCATCGTCGGCCACGAACCGTGTCATCGACATGAACATAGCGAGCCCGGCTGAACGTCCAGTGATGTCTTGGTGAAGCCCTGTTGAACAAGTTGTCATTACAAGTTTGCCAGCGTTGGCTGAAGGCGTGAAGCCCCACTACCTCGCACTGGCCGACGAACTCCAGGCGGGCATCCAAGACCTGGAGCCTGGAGCCCGCCTGCCCTCGGAACACCAGCTGTGCACCGCCAACGGGGTCAGCCGGGTGACGGCCCGTAGCGCATTGCAGGAGCTCGAACGCCGCCACCTTGTCCGACGGACCAGGGGCTCGGGCACCTACATAGCACTTCGGATCCCGTACCCGATACGCCCTGGTACCGCACCGAGTTGGAGTGCCATCGTGCTGGCCGCCGGACACGTCCCGACCTACGACATCGTCGACGTCAGCATCCAGCCGGCAACCGAATCGACCGCACGAGCCCTCGCCCTCCATCCCGGGACGCCAGTCATGCGAGTGGAGCGAATCGGCGCCATCGACGGCCGACCTGCGACGTATCTGGCGATGAACTTCACCACCGTAGCGATCGGCACCGATGTCGACGCAATCCGTGCCCTGCTCACTCAGGACCAATCCACCACGTCGCTCCTCGCAGACGAGTTTGGCATCACCCTCGAGCGCGCTGCGACGCGGGCCGATCTTCGACCGATCGACCGTCACCGAGCCGAACGTCTCGATCTGGTCGGGCGGCCCATGGCCTGGCGAACCGAAACCGTCAATCGATGTGCCGCCGACCGTCAACCGGTCGAACACACCGAAGCCTGGCTCCGGGCCGACAGCTTCCAGGTCTACATGGAGCTCGCCGCCCCTGACGGGCCGTCGCCATTCGCTTCACACCCGCCAGAGAGGTACCAATGACCACGCTTTCTCGTGCTGAGCGTTGCGAGCTACTCGCATCGGCCCCGACCCAGCGACTACTGGATGTCGCCGATGCCTGCCTCGACGGTGCGCCCCCGCTCGACGTCGTCTCAGGGCCGGAAGTCGGCACGGTGCTGATGACGGTACGAGAACCGATCGAGACCACCCGGTTCCATCTGGGCGACGTGCTCGTCACGAGGACCATG
>JAQCHM010000098.1 GCA_027730885.1 Actinomycetota bacterium
CGCACCCGATGACGCGAGGGCGTCACGGGGCGTGACGGCGCCGTCGGTCTCGATCTCGAGAACCAGTCGATCGAAGTCGGTGGACATCGCGACGCGGACCGGTTCGACGTTGACCGAGACCCGGCGGATGGGGCTGAAGATGGCGTCGATCGGAATGACACCGATGATGCTGTTCTCGGACTGGCGGTCCGAACTCAACCAGCCGCGGCCACGTTCGACGGTGAGGTCGACCGCCAAGCGGCCCTTGCCGTCGAGTTTCGCCAGGTGGATCTCCGGATTCAAGATCTCGACCTCTGACGGGCACGAGATGTCACCCGCGGTGACGTCCCCGGGACCACGGGCATCGAGCCGGAGGGTCACCGGTCCGTCGCCTTGGCAGGTGACCACGATGTCCTTCAGGTTGAGGATGATGTCGGTGACGTCCTCGACGACCCCGGTGAGGGTGTCGAATTCGTGGAGCGCGTCGTCGAAACGCACCGTCGTGATGGCGGCACCCGGCACCGACGACAACAGCGTGCGACGCAGAGAGTTACCGATGGTGTGGCCGAATCCGGGTTCGAGCGGGCCGATGGCGAAGTGGCCATGGCTCGACTCGCCGTCGTCCAATTGCTCCACGGTGGGGCGCTGAATGATCAGCATGAGGTTCCTTCCAACCGAACTTTTGGGACGGGTCTTACTTGCTGTAGAGCTCGACGATCAGCTGCTCGCGCAACGGCACGTCGATCTGCTCACGGAGGGGTTCGCTGTACACGGTGACCGAGAAGCCATCGGCCGAGCGATCGAGCCACGCCGGCGGCGTGCGATCGAGGACGTCTTTGTTCCACTGGACGATCGGGTTGTTCCGGGTGGCGGAACGAATCTCGATCACGTCGCCCTTGCGGACGCGATACGACGGGATGTTCACGCGCTTACCGTTCACGTTGATGTGACCGTGGCTGGTGAACTGGCGAGCCTGAGCTCGCGTCGCGCCCATGCCCGCCCGGTAGAGGACGTTGTCCAAACGGAGTTCGAGGAAGCGGAGCATGTTCTCGCCGGTCACCCCGGGACGCCGTGAGGCTTCCTCGTAGATCCGCCGGAACTGGCGCTCGGTGAGGCCGTAGGAGAGACGCGCCTTCTGCTTCTCCTGCAACTGGAACAGATACTCGGTGTTGTTGTTGCCGCGACGACGGGTGCGGCCGTGGACCCCGGGCGGATACGGGCGCTTCTCGAGAGCAGCGGCTTCACCGCGGGTGTCGAAGATGTTGGTGCCGAGGCGGCGGGAGATGCGGGCGCGGGGGCCGGTGTAACGCGACATGAAGGAACTTCGCTCTCAGACTCGACGCCGCTTGGGCTGGCGGCATCCGTTGTGGGGCACGGGCGTGACATCCTTGATGCCGGTGACTTCGATCCCGGTGTTCTGGATCGAGCGGATGGCGGTCTCTCGACCTGAACCCGGACCCTTCACCTGGACGTCGACCTTGCGGACACCGTGCTCCATGGCCCGACGAGCCGCAGCTTCGGCCGCCATCTGCGCCGCGAAGGGGGTGCTCTTGCGCGAACCCTTGAACCCCACGTTGCCCGCAGAGGCCCACGACAACACATTGCCGTCCTGGTCGGTGATCGCGACGATCGTGTTGTTGAAGCTGGACTTGATGTGTGCGACGCCGTAGGTGACGTTCTTGCGTTCTTTGCGGCGGGGCCGACGGCCCCCTGCGCTGGGCTTCGCCATGGTTGCTACTACTTCGCTTTCTTCTTGCCGGCGACGGTGCGCTTCGGTCCTTTGCGGGTGCGGGCATTGGTTTGCGTGCGCTGACCGTGCACGGGAAGACCCTTGCGATGCCGGATGCCCTGGTGGCAACCGATCTCCATCTTGCGCTTGATGTCCTGGGAGATCTCGCGGCGTAGGTCACCCTCGGTCTTCACACTCGAGTCGATGTACGCCCGGATGGCCAGGACCTCGGCTTCGGTCAGATCCTTCACCCGTGTGGTGGGATCGATGTTGCAGGAGGCGAGGATCTGCTTGGAGATGGTGCGGCCGACACCGAACACATAGGTGAGCGAGATCTCGACCTGCTTGTCGCGAGGGACGTCGACACCGGCAATGCGTGCCATGTCAGCCCTGCCTCTGCTTGTGTCGGGGGTTGTCACAGATGACGAGGACCCGGCGGCGGCGCCGGATCACTTTGCACTTGTCACACATGGGTTTGACGCTGGGTCGGACCTTCATCGGGGTTCCTTGAGCGAGGGAATGAGCGGATGGACGGAGGAGTGAGGCGGGGAACGTTCGAGCGGGGGCAGCGCACCGGATGGGCGCGCCTACTTGTAGCGATAGGTGATGCGTCCCCGCGTGAGGTCGTAGGGCGTGAGCTCGACCTGGACGCGGTCGCCGGGAAGGATACGGATGTAGTGGCGGCGCATCTTTCCCGAGATGTGACCGAGCACGGTATGTCCGTTCTCGAGTTCGACCCGGAACATGGCGTTCGGGAGGGACTCGGTGATCGTGCCCTCGAGCACGATCGCGTCTTCCTTGGACTTGGGCAGGACAATCCTCCTCGTCGGGAGCGGGTACGACCTCAAACCACGTGCGCAGAAACGACACGTGCATGGCCGACTCACCATGCTAGGCCTGTCGGCCCGACGCTCCAACCCCAATCCCTTTATCACATCGAGCAAGGGAGTGGGGGGAGCCATGGGGCCCGGGGACTAGCGAGCGACGGCGGTCGCGATAGCCGAGAGGAGCCGGTCGGTGATGTCGGTCTCCGAGCCGAGACCGTCGACGGTGACCAGCAGATCTCGGTCCGCGAACCAATCCAACACCGGGCGGGTCTCCTTCTCGTAGAGCTCCAACCGACGGGCGATGCCCTCGTCGGTGTCGTCGTCGCGCCCCCGCGCCTTCATACGGGCGGTGACCTCGTCGAGCGGGACGTCCAGGTCGACGACAGCGTGCAGTTCGTCCTCCCCGAGGATCATCACCAGGCCCTCGGCTTGCGCGATCGTACGGGGGAAGCCGTCCAGGACGAAGCCCCGCGTCCGACAATCGCCCTCGGCCAGTCGCTCGCGGACGATACCGAGAATGATCTCGTCGCTGACCAGGTCACCGACATCCATGACGGCCTTGGCCGCCTTGCCCATCTCGGTCCCCGCGGCAACCGCGCCACGCAGCATGTCCCCCGTGGAAATGTGGACCACACCGAAGTGTTCGACCAGTCGAACACATTGGGTTCCCTTGCCGGCGCCCTGACGACCGAAGATGACCATTCGGACAGGCCGGCTGGCGGAAGAGGGATTGTTCACGGGTGGAGCCTCCACTGGACGTCTACTTGAGGAAGCCCTCATAGTTGCGGCTCATGAGCTGACTGTCGATCTGCTTCATGAACTCGAGGGCGACGCCGGCCGCGATCAGAATCGACACGCCGGAGAAACCGATCGAGACCGCGCTGCTTCCCGATCCGAGCGCCCGTGCAAGGGCGGCCGACGGGATCAGGGCGACGACGGCCAAGAAGATCGCGCCGGGCAGGGTGATGCGATTCAGGATCTTCGAGAGGTGTATCTCGGTCTGGCGACCGGGGCGGATGCCGGGAATGAACCCGCCGGACTTGCGCAACTCGTCGGCTCGGCGCACCGGATCGAAGGCAATCGAGTTGTAGAAGTAGGCGAAGCCCACGATCAGGAGACCGAAGACGACGATGTAGCCGAGGTTGTCGGGACGGAAGAAGTTCGTGTCGACGAAGTTCCGCACCGACTCCCCCCACCCGCCGGTGGGGAGCACGTTGACGATCAGGGTCGGGAGCTGCAGGAGCGACGAGGCGAAGATGACCGGGATGACGCCGGCCTGGTTGACCTTGAGGGGAATGTAGGTGTTGTTGCCGCCGTACTGTCGACGCCCGACCACTCGCTTGGCGAAGTTGACCGGGATACGTCGCTGGCCTTGCTCGACGAAGACGATGCCGGCGATCAACCCGATCAGCATGACGATGCCAATCGCCAGGCCGGGCCAGCCCCGCAGCTCCTGGATCTGGATCGCCACGGCGGGAAGACTGCTGACGACGGAGGCGAAGATGAGGATCGACATGCCGTTGCCGATGCCCTTCTGATCGATCATCTCGCCCATCCACATGAGCAACGCTGTTCCCACGGTCATGCACATCACGGCGAGAATGACCTTGAAGGCCCAGTGCGGCTGCGTGTCGGGGAAGAGGTTCGGGGCACCGCCGCCGAAGAGGCTCTCTGGGTTGCGGCTGATCAAGAACACGATGCCCGTGCCCTGCACCAGGGCCAGAATCATGGCCACGTAGCGAGTCCACTGGTTGATCTTGCGTTGGCCCACAGCGCCCTGCGCCTGCCACTCCTCCAGCTTGGGAATGGCGATGGTCAGGATCTGGATGATGATGCTGGCCGTGATGTACGGCAGGACGCCCAACGCGAACAGGGACAAGTTGCCGATGCCACCACCGGAAAAGAGGTTCAGATAGCCGAAGATGCCGCCCGACGTGTCGCTCGCATTCTCCCGCATCGCCTGAATGGCATCGAGGTTCACTCCGGGTGCGGGCACCTGCACACCGACGCGATAGATGACGATCACCATCAGGGTGAACAGGATCTTGTTGCGCAACTCACGGGTGCGGAAAACGTTCTTGAGCGTGCTCAACTTCGGGTTCCTCCTGCGGGAAGGGCGAGCCTCAGATCGGAAGGACGCCCATGACGTTTGCTCAGCGGTTCTGGTGTTGGTTGCCTGCGGCCGGCGGGCGAACCGAGAAGGGCAGCGGGATCTGCTCGGTCGAGCCCCCGGCTGCGGTGATGGCCGCTTCGGCCGACTTGGAGAAGGCGTGTGCCTTGACCGTGACGGCGCTTGACAACGTGCCCCGACCGAGCACCTTCACGAGGGCACCCTTACTGATGAGACCCTTGCCGAACAGTGCTTCGGGGGTGACTTCGGTCAGACCGCAGTCGGCGATGGTGTCGAGGTTGATGGCCTGGTACTCGACCCGGAACGGGTTGGTGAAGCCGCGGAGCTTCGGAGTACGAACCTGCAGCGGCAACTGGCCACCTTCGAATCCGACGCGAACCGTGTTACGGGCGTGTTGGCCCTTGTGACCTCGGCCTGCGGTCTTGCCGCCCTTGCCGCCGATGCCTCGACCGACTCGTTTGGCTCGCTTGCGAGAACCTTCGTCGGGCTTGAGATCATGAATCTTCACTGGACGCCTCCGGCTTCGGTGCTCGCCACCTCGGTGGTGACCGAAACGAGATGGGGCACGCGGGCAATCATGCCGCGGATCTCGGGCCGGTCGGGCAGGGTGTTGCTCTTGCCGATCCGACCCAGTCCCAGAGCTCGCAACGTACCGCGTTGCTTGGGCTTGGAACCGATGGCCGATCGGATCTGGGTGACCGTGAGTTCGCTCATCGCTGGACCTCTGCCGACACTGCCGGCCGGCGCTTGGATTCGTTGTAGGCGGTCAGGAGTCCCTTGGGAGTGAACTCTGATGCATCGAGGCCGCGCAGGCGGGCGACCTCGTCAGGGCGCTTCAGGCCCTTGAGTGCGTTGATGGTGGCCCGGGCCACGTTGATCTGGTTCGAGGAACCGAGCGACTTGCAGAGCACGTCGTGAATACCCGCCTCTTCGAGAATCGCTCGTGCCGCACCCCCGGCGATGACGCCGGTACCGGGCGCCGCCGGCTTCAGCAGGACCCGGCCCGCACCCTGTTCTCCCATGATGGTGTGGGTGATCGTGCCACCGGCCAAAGGGACCTCGAACATCAGCTTACGGGCCTCTTCGGTGCCCTTCTGAATGGCGAGGGGTACCTCCTTGGCCTTGCCGTAGCCCAGGCCTACTCGGCCGTTGCCGTCGCCCAACACGACCAGCGCGGTGAAGGCGAAGCGACGTCCGCCCTTGACCACCTTGGCGACGCGGTTGATGGCGATGACGCGTGACTCGCGGCCATCGCCGCGGTCGTTGCGATCATTGCGGTCGTTGCGCTCATTGCGCTCGTTTGCCATTGGTCCTTCTCCTAGAAATCGAGGCCGGCTTCGCGGGCGGCGTCAGCGAGGGAGGCCACCCGACCGTGGTAGCGGTTGCCACCTCGGTCGAAGACCACTGCGGTCACACCTGCGGCCTTTGCCCGTTCGGCGATGAGCTTGCCAACGGCCGAGGCCGCGACCTTGGAACCGGTGCTTCCGCCGGCGCGCACGTCGGTTTCGAGGGACGACGCGGCAGCCAGGGTGCGGCCGACGGTGTCGTCGATGATCTGAACGCTGATGTGCCGGTTCGAGCGAAAGACAGCCAAACGAGGCCGACTCGGGGTGCCCGAGACCTTTTTGCGGACTCGACGTTGACGTCGTTGCCTTGGAGTGAAGTTCTTGGTGTTCTGCATGATGAATCGTCCCTACCGGCTCACTTGCCGGACTTGCCGGCCTTGCGAAGAACTCGCTCGCCCGCGTAGCGGATGCCCTTTCCCTTGTAGGGCTCGGGCTTACGGTATGACCGGATCACCGCGGCGACCTGGCCGACGGCCTGCTTGTCGATGCCGATGACACCGATCTTGGTGGGCTCGGGCACCTCGAAGGTGATGCCGTCCGGCGCCTTCACCTCGACGGGATGGCTGAAGCCGAGGGCGAGGTTCAGGGTGTCGGGGCTCGTGGAGTTGGCGCGGTAGCCCACTCCGACGATCTCGAGATCCTTTCGGAACCCTTGACTCACGCCGACGACCATGTTGTTGACAAGCGATCGGCTCAGGCCGTGGAGGGCCTTGGTCGGGCGTTCATCGTTGACACGACCAACCGTGAGCACACCGTCCTCGAGCGCCACCGTGATGCCCTCGGGCACGGTGTGCTCGAGACTGCCGCGTGCGCCCTTGACGGAAATCGTCGATCCTGAAATGGCGACTTCTACTTCGGCCGGGATAGTGATCGGCGCTTTACCAATACGTGACATGTCGACCTACCAGACGTAGCAGAGAACTTCGCCGCCGACCTTGGCCTTGCGGGCCTCACGGTCGGTCACGAGTCCCTTGTTGGTGGAGAGAACGGCAACACCCAGGCCTCCGAGCACCCGAGGAATCTCAGCGGTCTTGAAGTAGACCCGAAGACCGGGCTTGGACACCCGCTTGATACCGCTGATGACTCGCTCACGCTCGGGTGAGTACTTCATCTGGATGGTGAGGGTGTTGCCCACGCCATTCTTCGACGGCAGGATGCTGTATTCGCCGATGTAACCCTCACTCTTGAGCACCCGGGCGAGGGCCTCCTTGAGCTTGGAAGACGGCATGCTGACCTCGTCGTGCATCGCGATGTTGGCGTTGCGGATTCGAGTGAGCATGTCGGCGATGGGATCGGTCATTGACATCGTTCGCTACCTCCTCACCAGCTCGACTTCGTCACGCCGGGGATCTCCCCGGCATGGGCCATCTCACGTAGACAAATTCGACACAGGCCGAAACGGCGGTAAACCGCCTTGGGTCGACCACACACCTTGCAACGTGAGTAAGCCCGAACCTTGTACTTGGGCTTCTTCTGCTGCTTGTTGATGAGAGCTTTCTTCGCCATTACTGAGCCTGCCCTTCCCGACGGAGCGGGAACCCGAAGGCGTCGAGCAACGCCTTACCATGTGCGTTCGACATTGCGGAGGTGACGATGGTGATGTCCATACCACGAGTGACATCGACCGTGTCGTAGTTGATCTCGGGGAACATCAGCTGCTCGGTGAGACCAAAGGTGTAGTTCCCACGTCCGTCGAACGAACGAGGGTTGAGTCCGCGGAAGTCACGGATGCGGGGAATGGCCAGCGTGACCAGGCGGTCGAAGAACTCCCACATGCGATCGCCCCGGAGGGTGACCTTGGCGCCGATGGCGTTCCCTTGACGCAGTTTGAAGCTGGCCAGCGACTTCTTGGCTACGGTGATCGCCGGCTTTTGGCCGGTGATGAGCGTCAGATCGGCGGTCGCGCTCTCGAGCATCTTGGAGTTCTGAAGGGCTTCACCGACACCCATGTTCACCACGATCTTCTCCATGCGGGGAACCATCATGATGTTGGGCAATCCGAGATCGGCCTTGAGTTGGGCCCGGATCTCGTCGTTGTACTTGGCCTTCATACGAGGTGCGGTCGGGGCGGTGGTGCTCACTTGGAGGCCTCCGGAATTTCCACGCCGGTCCGCTTGCAGACACGGACCTTCTTGTCGCCGTCGATCTTGTACCCGACACGGGTGGCCTTGCCATCCTTGGGGCTGATGATCGCGACGTTGGACACGTGCAACGGCATCTCCTTGTCGATGATGCCGCCCGGCTCGTCGGCCGACCTGGGCTTGGTGTGCCGCTTCGCGATGTTGACGCCCTCGACCTTGACCTTGTTCCTGGCCGGATAGGCCTCGGACACGACACCTTCGCGGCCTCGGTCCTTACCGGCGAGGACCACGACGCGGTCGCCTTTACGAATCTTCATCACAACACCTCCGGTGCCAGCGACACGATGCGCATGAACCGCTTGTCACGAAGCTCTCGGCCCACCGGGCCGAAGATGCGGGTGCCACGGGGCTGACGCTGTTCGTTGATCAGCACCGCCGCGTTCTCGTCGAAACGGATGTAGCTGCCGTCGGGGCGGCGGCGTTCCTTCTTGGTACGAACGACGACGCACTTGACGACATCGCCCTTCTTGACTGCGGCACCCGGGATCGCATCTTTGACCGTGGCGACGAAGATGTCGCCGATCCCGGCATACCGGCGCTTCGAGCCGCCGAGCACCTTGATGCACAGCACCTCGCGGGCACCGCTGTTGTCGGCAACCCGAAGGCGGGTTTCCTGTTGAATCATCGGGCACGCTCCAGGATCTCGAGCAAACGCCACCGCTTGGTCTTGGACAGCGGACGGGTCTCGACGATGCGAACCCGGTCGCCCTCACGAAGGGTGTTCTCCTCGTCGTGCACGACATAGCGGCGGCTGTGCTGCACGGTCTTGTTGTACTGGGGGTGACTCGAGCGACGTACGACCTCGACCACCACGGTCTTGTCCATCTTGTTCGAACGGACCGTGCCTTCACGAACCTTGCGACGGGCTCGATCGGGCGCTTCGATTGTGGCTTCGTCAGTCATCACGACTCCTGCTGTGCGAGCTCACGGGAACGCATCTCGGTGCGGATCCGGGCAACGGTCTTCTTGACCAGCTTGATGCGAGCGTTGTTCTCGAGTTGTCCGGTCGCCAACTGGAAACGGAGGTTGAACAACTCCCGCTTGGCGTCGGCAAGCGACTCGACGAGCTCGGTGTCGGACTGGGAAGTAACGGCGGTATCAGCCATCGAAACCATCCTCTCGGGCGATGACTCGGGCCTTCACCGGCAGCTTCTGAATGGCTCGTTCCATTGCGCTACGGGCGATGGCCTCGTCGGGGAACGACAGCTCGAAAATAACTCGACCCGGCCGTACCACGGCGACCCAGCGCTCGGGGTTGCCCTTGCCCGAGCCCATCCGCGTCTCGGCCGGCTTCTCGGTGACCGGCTTGTCCGGGAACACGTTGATCCATACCTTGCCGCCACGACGAATGTGGCGCGTCATGGCGATACGAGCTGCCTCGATCTGGCGGGCGGTGATCCAGCCCGGCTCGAGCACCTGGATGCCGTAGTCCCCGAAGGAAACCTTGGCGGCACCCTTGGTGATGCCCTTGGTGCGACCGCGCTGCTGCTTGCGGTGCTTGACCTTTCTTGGCATCAACATCAGTCAGCGTCCTCCGGTCGGAACTTGTCGTCTGACGACTTGGAGCGGAGTCTGGCCTCG
>JAQCHM010000099.1 GCA_027730885.1 Actinomycetota bacterium
CGCGGGGCTCGACCAGGGGTCGAGCTGTCCGAGGTGTGGGACGTCGGGTTGCCGCTGGTTTCTGCGGCCACCAGCCCGGCCCGCGAGGATCAGGAGTACGAACGCCAGGTCGCGCAGGCCGACGACGAGTCGTTGCCGTTCCCGACGCGCATGCGGGCCAAGGCATCCACCATCCGTCACCGAGACTGGCTGGCGCTGTCCGACCGTCGGCTCGCGCATCGCCGTCGTTGGGCCGCGTTCTTCGAGAGGTTCGACATCCTGCTGTGCCCGGTGGCCTTCACCTCGGCGTTCCCCCACACCCACGAAGGGAGCCTCTACACCCGCACCCTGCGGGTCGACGGCGTGGATCGGCCGTATGCGGACCTCATTGCCTGGACGACCTTCATCGGTTACGTGTACCTGCCGTCAACAGTGATCCCGGTGGGAATCACGCCCGACGGCCTTCCTGTCGGGATCCAGATCGTGGCTCCGTACCTCGAGGACAACACGGCGCTGCATTTCGCTTCACTTCTCGAGTCCTTGCTCGGTGGCTACCAGCCTCCACCCATGGCGTTGCTGGGTCGTTGAGGGAGTAACCGTCGCCGGCACCGGTGATTGGTTTGACGGACGTGCCGGGCGTGACCGAGCATGCCCTATGGACGTCAACGGAAAAGTCGCAGTGGTCACCGGTGGAGCCAGTGGCATCGGTCGGGGAATGGCTCGGTGCTTCGGCGCCAACGGCATGAAGGTGGTCGTGGCCGACATCGAGTTGGGTCCCCTCGACGAGGTGGTGGCCGAGTTGAGCGCCAAGGGTGTCGAAGCCCTGGCAGTCCGGACCGACGTGTCCAAGGCCGACGACATCCAGGCGTTGGCCGATGCCACACTCGAACGATTCGGCGCGGTACATGTCCTCTGTAACAACGCAGGCGTCGCGGTCTCCGACCCGATCGGCGAGACGTCGCTCGAGGACTGGATCTGGACCCTCGACATCGACCTGTGGGGGCCGATTCACGGGGTGCGCACGTTCCTGCCCATCATGGAGCGCCAGGGAGAAGGCCACATCAATTCGACGGCTTCGATGGCGGGACTGTACGCCAGTGCGTCCCTGGGGGCGTACAACGTGGCCAAGCACGGCGTCGTCGCGCTGATGGCCAGCCTCGAGCGAGACCTTCGGCTGGCCGGTTCCAACGTGAGGGCGTCCTGCCTCTGCCCCGGTCCCATCAACACCAACATCGTCGACAGCGAACGCAACCGGACCCCCGAGTCGGCGGCCCTGCATGTCGGCACCGATGCCGGGCAGAAGTTCTGGGACATCCTGACTCGTCAGTTGTCGGAGGGAATGGATCCCGACGACGTGGGACCGTTGGTGCTCGACGCCGTCGTGAGCGATCGCTTCTGGGTGCTCACACATCCCGAGTTCGGGAAGATCGTCGATCAACAGGTCAAGGCGATGCTCGACGATCAGCGCCTCACGCGCTGAGGCTCAGTCGGGTAGGAGAGCCAACGAGTTCTGGTCGACGATCGAGGCGATCGAGCGGCGCAGCATGGTGCGAGCCATGTGCTGCATGTTCGCCGGCAGATCGTTGAACGTCGGCAGGTTGGCGACGGGATAGATCAGGCACCAGGCCGTCGCAATCCGGAAGACGTTCTCCAGCTCGCCTCGGTTGTAGGCCACGCCGTTCGCGTCCAGGGCGGCGAAGTACCGGTCGATCAGTTGTTGGTTCACCGGCTGTCGGACCTCGGGGTCCATCGACTGGCTCATGAAGTAGCCGAGGTCGTAGGTCATGCGTCCGGTTCCGACGATCTGGAAGTCGATGACGGCCAGGCTCCCGTCGAGGCCCACCATGAGGTTGTCGGCCCGCCAATCGCCGTGGACGATGGACTCGTTGCCGGTCAGCGATTCCATGAAGAACGGAACCAGACTCGAGAAGCGCTCGCCGAACTCGATGATCTCCGGGGTCAGGAGGTCGGCAGCGATCTTCTTGCAGACCGGCCACCCGGCGTCGAAGATGCCGGGGAGGGCGTGACGGTAGATCGGGTTGTCGAACGGCAGGAAGGTGTCGACGAGCGTCGAGAGGTCTCGTCCATGGAAGGTCGCGTGGAACGCGGCCAGGCCGTCGATCGAGAGCTCGGCGTCGGCGACGCTCACCCCCGCAGCCTGGTCGAAGCCGCGAAGGGGGGACAGGTCCTCCATCACGATGACGAAGTCGGTCTTGTCTTCATCCATGATGGCCGCGTGCACCTTGGCGGTCCGGAGGGGCAGGTCGTCGGCCAGCTCACGGTAGAACCGCAGCTCTCGCTGGTAGAAGAAGAGGGCATCGGCCAGGCCGCGTTGGACCTCGAGCGCGGTCACCATCTTGATGATCACCGATCTCGGCGCACCAGCAGCGTCGCCCGAATAGGTGAGGGTCGCTTTCGAAAGTTCGCTGAGGAATCCGAGTCCGACGGCGAAGGGCTCGACCGACACACTGGTAACCGAGCCCTCGGCCCCGAGCGCACCGCTGGTACGGAACACCGCGGTCAACCACTCGGCCGTGACTTCGCCGATGTTTCCGGGGCGCCCTACCTCAGGTCCGGCAATGGTCCCCATGCAATTTCTCCTTCGAGGGTTCCAGCGATCAGCTGGGCAGGCGAACGGTCGCCGTGCCCGGCATGATGACACGTCCGTCGGAGGTCTGCTCCCAGACTTCGAGTTCGACGGTGGCCGTCGCCGGGTCGACTTCGGCCACGCGGCCGTGGAATTCGAGGTCGGTCTCGGGGAACGCGCTGGCGCGGTTCTGCCACGTCACGCCCACCAGACGCCCCTTCGGACCGCACCAGTCGGTGAGGAACTGGGTCAGCCACGCACCCTGCAGCGGACCGTGGACCAAGACGTCGGGATGGCCCTCGAACTCGGCGTAGGCCCGGTCGTAGTGGATGCGGTGGGGGTTGAAGCTGGCCGCGCTGTAGAGGAACAGCTGGGCCCGGCTGGCGTTCTTGCGCATGATCGGCAGGTCGTCGCCCACGCTCACGTCGGCGAGGGTGCGCTGCACCCTGGGCTCGGTGACCCTCATCGGGCGATACCGATCTGACGGGCCCGGGCGACGACAGCGCCTTCGCCGTTGGTGTACGTGGTTTCCCGGACGACACGAACGAAAGGCCCCTTGCTGCCGTCCTTCTGATCGAGCGCGGCCAGGCGCGTCTCCGCGGTGACCACGTCGCCGACGTACACGGGCTCGGGAAAGTCCCATTCCTCGCCGCCGAACATCATGCGATCGACGAGGAGGCGCACCCGCTCGCCCGTGTTGTACAGGCCGTCGACCCGCAGTTGGGACGCCGACCGTGGCGGCACGGGGGCGTGGGAGACGAAGGTCGGGGGTGCGAGCAAGGTGCGATACCCGGCAGCGTTGGCTGCATCCTCGTCGAAGTAGAGGGGGTTCTCGTCGCCGACCGCGTGCGCGTATCGCTGCGCCTCGCGGCGATCGATGGTGATGGTGACCGGCTCGCTGAGACGCTGACCGACGAGGGCCAGGGTCTCAGCGGGGATCAAGGACGGGGCGCTGACCGCCGCATCGGGAGCCAAGGTCAGAGGCCGGACTTCTCGAGAATGTGGACGCCACAGGAAGAACCAAGGCCGATGACGTGGGCCAGACCAACCTTGGCCCCCTCGATCTGGCGGTCGCCACACTCGTCGCGGAGGTGCTGGCAGATCTCCCAGATGTTGGCGATGCCGGTGGCAGCGATCGGGTGTCCCTTGGACTCGAGTCCACCCGACACGTTCACCGGGAGCAGGCCGGTGCGCCAGGTTGCGCCCGACTCGAAGAACTCGACCGCGCCACCCTCCTCGCACAGGCCCAGGTTGTCGTAGTGGACCAGTTCGGCTGTGGCGAAGCAGTCGTGCCACTCGACGAGGTCAAGATCGGCGGGACCGCCGCCGGCCTTCTCGTAGGCTTGGGTCGCCGCGTTCTTGGTCAGGGTGTTCACGTTGGGCAGGATCTGGCAGGCCTCTTCCCACGGGTCGGTGGTGAGGATGGATGCCGAAACCTTGACCGCGCGTCGCTGCTGCTCCTTGGAGAGCGTGCGAAGCTTCTCCCCGCTGACGACGACAGCTGCGGCGGCACCATCGCAGTTGGCCGAGCACATCGAGCGGGTGTTGGGGTAGGCGATCATCATGTCGCCCATGATCTGCTCGAGCGTCATCGCCTTGCTGTAGGCGGCGAGCGGGTTGAGCGTGGAGTGTGCGTGGTTCTTCTCGCTGATGCGGGCGAAGAGCTCGAACGTGGCGCCGCCGTACTTGTGGCCGTACTCCATGCCGATCTGGGCGAACACGCCGGGCATGGTGTTGGTTCCGATGCGACCATCGGGATTGGCGACCGCACCGTAACGACCCGAGGGGTCCCAGACCTTCTCGTCACTCTTCGGCTTGCCGCCCCCGCCGAGCAGGCCGGCGCCGGCCAACTTCTCGACCCCGACGGCCAGGCCCATGTCGCACTCGCCGGCTCGGATGGCCATGATGGCGGTACGGAGCGCGGTGGCGCCGGTGGCGCAGGCGTTGGACACGTTGTAGACCGGGATACCGGTCTGGCCGACCTGCTTCTGGAGCTGCTGGCCGATGCCGCCGCTGCCCATTAGGTTGCCGGCGGCCAGGATGCCCATGTCGGCCATGGTCACGCCACCGTCGGCCAGCGCCCCGATGATGGCTTCGGCCCCGAGATCGACGCTGTCGAGGGTCGGGTGCTTGCCGAACTTGGTCATGTGAATGCCAAGGATCCAGATGTCTTCACTAGCGCTCATGGAATTGCCTCTCGGTCAGATACTGGCGGTTCGGTGGTTGGGTGATTCGTGGTTCGTCGGTGGGTCAGGCTGGCTCGAAACCGAAGCCGACGGCCTCGGTGCCCTGGTCGTCGAGACCGAGGGAGTACGTGGCGAGGCGCACCTTCATTCCGAGGCTGACGTGCTCGGGGTCGGGTGGAGTGTTGATGACGTTGGCTCGCACGCTGATGCCACCGCAGTCGACGACGCCGGCGACAAAGGGCACATCGATACCGGGGGCGGCGAAGGTGACGATGGTGAATGCGGTCAGCACGCCACCGGTGGGAACGTCGGCCTTTTCGAAACTGGTGCCGAAGCAGGCAGCGCAGGCGTTGCGCCGATCGAAGAAGTTGGCCCCGCACGACGTGCAGCGGTTGACCGCCAAGTGCGGCTGGTTGCCCAGTACCAGATAGTCGACGAGCGGGACCTGGTTCACGGTTTCAGACACGCCACCGAGCTTAGAACACCCCCTTCAACCAAAACGAAATTTGCAGCGTTTTCCACGCTGTACGTGGAAAACGCTGCAAATTTCGGGTTTGGGGGCGGGATTTCAGGGCTTTTTGGAGGACTGGTTGGCCAGCCGTTCGGCCATGTCCCGTGGGCGACCGTAGGGCGCCGAACGTTCGTAGGCGAGCCCCTCGGATCGGGTCATCGTGCGCTGGTCGACGAGAATGGCCTTGTCGAAACGCGAGGTGTCCCACGAGTTGCCGACGATCTGGGCGGCCATGGCTTCAACTGCGTCGTCGAGCTCGTCGTCGGGGACCGCTTGGTTGGCCAGGCCGATGACCGCGGCCTCGGCCCCTCGGATGCGGCGGGCGGTGAACATCAGTTCCTTGGCCTTGGCCGTCCCCACCCGTTCGGGGAGACGGACCGTCATGCCCCAGCTGGCGACGAGGCCCCATTGGCCGTGCGTGTCGCCAAGCTGAGCTGACTCGGCGACCATCAGGAGGTCGCAGCCGAGCGCCAGTTCGAGACCGCCGGTGAAACAGTGGCCCTTGATCTTGGCGATCGTGGGCTGGGGTAGTGCCTCCAGCGCGTCGATGGTTTCGGCCTGGTAGTGGGGACTCGGCGCCCTGACCCCCGACGCAATGCCTCCGAGATCGTTGCCGGCGCAGAACGAGCGGCCCGCGCCGGTGAGCACGACACAGCCGACGGTGTCGTCCGACGCGATGGCCTCGACGTGGGCTCGGAGCTCCATGAACACCTCGGGGGTGAGGGCGTTGAGCTTCTCGGGCCGGTTGAGGGTGAGGGTGGCGACGCCATGGGCGTCATTGCGAAGGACGAGCGGTTCGGTCACGGCGTTGATCTTTCCAGGCTCGGATGGGGAGTTCCAGCGAGTTGGGTATCGCACCATCGCCTCGGGGGCAGCGCTAGCCTCTGGCCATGTTGGGGCTGATTCCAATCGGTTGTCGTCCGCCTCGCTGCGCCAGCCGGGCGGTTCCCTGAGTAGCTGGAGGAGACGACCTTGATCATCACACGAACTCCCTTGCGCATCTCCATTGGCGGAGGTGGAACCGATCTGCCTTCGTACTACGAGCATCGAGGTGGTTTCTGCATCTCGGCTGCCATCGACAAGTACACGTACATCTCGATGAACACGACCTTCAGCGACGACTACTTTCTCAAGTACAGCGAACTCGAACGGGTGGACAAGGTGGCCGACATTCGCCATCCCATCATCCGTGAGGCATTCGTTCTGCACGACGTCGGTCCGTCGGTCGAGCTGGTGAGTACCGCCGACATGCCCTCAGGCACGGGTCTTGGCTCATCGGGAACCTTCACGGTCGGCCTGCTCCGAGCTATCCACGCCGCCCAGCGCAAGCCTGCAGTGGTGCATGATCTCGCGGCCGAGGCCTGCCACATCGAGATGGACCTGTTGGGCGAGCCGTGCGGCAAGCAGGACCAGTACATCGCCGCGTTCGGCGGGCTCACCTGTTTCGAGTTCCATCCCGACGGGTCCGTCGATGTCTCGCCGCTTCGCGTGAACGTGGCGATCATCAACGACCTGGAGACACACCTGTTGCTGTTCTTCACCGGATACTCCCGCAGAGCGTCGACCATCCTGCAGGATCAGAAGGACCGGACCTCGAGCGACGACGCCACCATGCTAGAGAACCTCGACCGGACAAAGGAGATGGGTTTCCGGATTCGGGACGTGCTCGAGGCAGGTGACTGCGAAGCATTCGGTCACCTCATGCACGAGCACTGGATGAACAAGCGCGGCCGTAGCTCTGGGATGAGCAACAACGATATTGACGCTTGGTATCAGATGGCGCTCGATGCGGGCGCGATCGGTGGGAAGCTCGTGGGGGCCGGCGCCGGCGGTTTCTTGATGGTGTACGCGCCCGATCCCCAACGCGTTCGTGCTGCGCTGGCTGACTCCGGACTATTCGAAGTGCCGTTTCGATTCGATCTGGACGGTTCGATCGTCTTGGCCCGAAGCTGATGGTGCCGAGCACGGGGACCGAGCGTCGGGGACCCTCAGGAGAAGACGACCTCACGGTTCTCCTTCTGGCTGGGGGTCGGGGCACTCGTGTCGCGTCCATTGCTGGCGACTTGCCGAAGCATTTGTTACCCGTCAGCGGTGAACCCTTCGCCGCCCTACAACTCCGGTGGCTCGAGACCCAAGGGGTCCGGCGCGTCATCTATTGCGTCGTCGGTGGCGATGAACGGATCGAGGCCTTCGTCGTTCACCACGGGCCTAGCTCGATCGATTTCCAATTTCTGCGCGACGGGGAGCGCTTGCTTGGCACCGGCGGAGCGATACGCCGGGCCCACGATGTGATGCAGTTCCGGCAGGATGTTCTGGTGCTGTACGGCGACACGCTTCTGACCATCGATCTGGCTGACCTCATGCGGACCCACCGAGACCGAGGGCTTGCGGCCACGATGGCCGTCTATCGCAATGGCGGGCGCTTCGACACGAGCAACGCTGAGTTCGACGGGGCTCGGGTGTGCTATCGCAAGGTGCGGCCCGGCGCCGCGGCGCCGCCGCTCCCCATGGCGTGGATCGATTACGGTGTGAGCGCACTCAGCCCAGCGGCACTCGACCGCATGCCACCCGGTCGGGCCTTCGACCTCGCTGAACTTTTCGAACAGCTCGGCGATGAAGGACAGCTCGGTGGCTACGAGGCGACTGAACGATTCTTCGAGATCGGCACGCCGGCCGCTCTGCAGGAGTTGGAAACGCTCGTCCGCCGTTCTTCCTCACTTGCTCCAGGAGCCGCCCCTTATGCGCGTTGAATTTCACCCTAGCGATCCAAAGATTACGCTACTGATCCCGGACGACGACGAGGCGGACCCCGAGCTCTCGCTCGTGGTGCCGGCGATGAACGAACAGATCACCATCGAGGAGTTCGTGGCATGGTGCCACGAGGGTTTGGCACGCGCTGGAGTCCGCGGCGAGATCCTGATCGTCGACTCATCCTCGGACCGCACGCCCGAGTTGGCGGTTGCCGCCGGGGCGCGCGTCCTCCGCACGCCCAAGCGGGGCCTTGGTCGCGCGTACATCGACTCGGTGCCGGTCATCCGCGGCAAGTGGATCATCATGGGAGATGCCGACTGCACCTACGATTTCCGCAACCTGACTCCGTTCGTAGAGGAGTTCAAGAAGGGGACCGAGTACGTGATGGGGTCGCGATGGCGAGGTTCGATCGAGCCTGGAGCCATGCCGGCATTGCATCAGTATTTCGGTACGCCATTCACCACCTGGATCCTGAACCGGCTCTACGGCAGCACGTTCTCCGACATTCACTGTGGCATGCGGGGCATGACCAAGGATGCGCTGGTCCGCATCAATCTGTCGTCGCAATCGTGGGAGTACGCGTCCGAGCTGGTCCTCAAGTCGGTGCACCTTCAGCTCCCGACCGCCGAGGTCCCCGTGACCTTCCTCAAGGACAAGGAAGGGCGTGTCAGCCACCATCGCCGAATGGGCTGGTTCAGCCCCTTCCAGGCTGCGTGGATCAACCTGAAGGCGATGTTCATCTACGGCGCCGACTTCTTCTTGGTCAAACCCGGGGTAGCGGCGCTGGCTTTCGGATTGATGCTCCTGGTCGCTTTGGCGCTCGGCCCGGTGACGCTCGGCGGCATCACCTTCTCGATCTATTGGATGTTGCTCGGGTTGACGTCGGCGATCGTCGGCCTACACAGCTTCTTTCTCGGGCTGTTGGCTCGCTCGATCTACGACTTCACCGGCATCTACACACCTGGCCTGCTCGAGCGGTTCCGCTATACCAGGGCGGCAGGTCTGTCGATGGCGTTGATGGGCATCGGCCCGGTTCTCGCGTTGCCGTTCCTCACCGCGTACATCGACGATGGATTCGGCTTCGAAGGTGACGTGGCGGATCTCGGCCATCTGGCGGTGCTCGGGCTGTTCATGATATGAATCATTGCTAGGTGCTTCACGTTCACGCTGGTCCTCCATGCCATCAACCTGCCAGGCGCCAAGGGCCGCCAGGCGGCCGATGGCGCAGACGCGGCCCCTGCCATCGAGACGCAAGCGGCGACTGACATCGCCATCACGCTCACCGAGCCCCCAGCCGCAGCGACCAGCACCCCAGGCGCGTCGAGATGACCACCGCTACCCGAGAAACCAGCTTCGGGCAGCTCGATCGTCCCTCTCTCGTCGATCGCTTCGGAGTGTGGTTGTCGCGGCGCAGCATCGACAAGCACCTGGGTTCATTGAACGGTAAACGCGTTGCCGATATCGGGTGTGGATTCGACGCCTCGCTCGGCCGTCAACTGGCGCGCGACGCGTCTCACGTCACACTCCTCGACGTGGCACTCGCCGATCACCTTTTCGACGTACCGAACATCACTGCGCTCGTTGGCCCGCTCGAGGAGCAGTTGGGAAGGATCGCCGATGCGAGTATTGACGTGCTGTTCTGCGTCAGCGTCCTCGAGCATCTGGACGACGATCGGACTGCCCTGCACGGCTTTCGGCGGGTCCTGGCCCCC
>JAQCHM010000100.1 GCA_027730885.1 Actinomycetota bacterium
CCGCCGATCTGGATCGGCGCGACCACCGATCGGGCGATCAAGCGCGCTGGGCGCATCGGGGATGCTTTCATGGCTGCCCCCAATGTGACCGACCAGGACGCTCGCCGCCAGTTCGGCCTGTTCAGCAACGCCCGGGCCGAGGCCGGAGTGCAGCCGGCGGGCGACGCGGGCCGCATGCTCGAGGTCTATTGCCACGCCGACGCGGCCGAGGCCCATCGGCGCGCCGGGCCCCATCTGCTCACCAAGTACGCGGCCTACGCAGCCTGGGGGTTGACGGGTTCGGCCGGTGCGGCAGCATCCGCGGCGTCGACCGCGACGGGCGACCATGCCTTTGTCGAGCTCGCCCGCAATCGCTTCGTCATCGGCAATCCCGACGACGTCGTCGCTGGCCTCTTGCGCCAGCACCGCGAGGTGGGCATCACCCATCTGGCAATGAGAGTGGCGTGGCCGGGCTCGGATCCCGCGCACGCCTTGGAATGCATCGATCTGATCGGGCGCGACGTGCTCCCGGTCCTGCGCAATGAACTGGAGAACAACCATGGCTGACGAGCTGCTCTTCGACAAGGGTGCCGACGGTGTCGCCACCATCACCCTGAACCGGCCCGAGGCGCTGAACGCGTTCCAGAACGTGATGCTCACCGATTGGGCGGCCGCACTGGTGGAATGTCAGGCCGACGATTCGGTCGGAGCGGTCATCGTCACCGGCAACGGTCGGGCATTCTGTGCAGGGGGTGACATCGCCACGCTCAAGCCAACCGGCAACAACCCCTCGCTCAGCATCGGCAACTACCTCCGGACCTACGTCCATCCCGTCGGCCGAGCAGTCAGCTCACTCCAGAAGCCCTACCTGTGCGCGGTCAACGGACCGGCCACCGGCGCCGGGATGGACATGGCACTCATGGCCGACATCCGCTGGGCTGCCCGCAAGGCTCGTTTCGCCGAGACCTACATCAAGCTCGGACTGGTACCCGGGGATGGCGGTGCCTTCCTGCTCCCACGCATCATCGGTCAGTCCAAGGCGCTGGAGATGTTGTGGACCGGCGACTTCGTCGACGCTGACGAGGCCTTGTCCCTCGGCATCGTCTCCAAGGTGTGCGACGACGAGACGCTCCTGGACGAAATGCGCGCCTTTGCGTCGCGGCTGGCCAGCGGTCCACGTGTCGGCATTCGTTTGATCAAGCAGGTCATGCGCCAGTCGCAGAACACCGATCTCGTCGGCGCCCTCGACCTCGTCACCGGACCGATGGGTGTGGCGACGGCAACCGACGATGCGGCCGAAGCCATTAACGCGTTTCTCGAGAAGCGCAGCCCGAAGTTCACGGGCAAGTGACCATGACCCAGTCCCCCGCCACTCCTCGAACCGAGATCCGTCGAGTCCTCATCGCCAACCGTGGCGAGATCGCGCTCCGGATCGCCGAGGCCGCGGCGTCGCTCCAGATCGAAGCCGTAGCGGTGTACGCCCCCGTTGACGCCGATGCCCTCCGCCCTCGGGCAGCCGCTACTTCACGGTCGTTGCCGGCGACGCCTGACCCCATCGCCGCCTACCTCGATATCGACGCCCTGTTGGCCATCGCGTCGGAGACGGACTGCGATGCGGTGCATCCGGGCTACGGTTTCTTGGCCGAGAACGCAGACTTCGCTCAACGATGCGTCGATGCAGGACTCACCTTCATCGGTCCGTCGCCGGCGGCGCTGCGCCTGTTCGGGGACAAGGTGCAGGCGCGGCATCTCGCGGAGTCGGTCGGCGTCCCGGTCGTGCCCGGCACTCCTGAACCTGTTGCCGACCACGACGCGGCCCACGCGGCAGCGGCCTCCATCGGTTACCCGGTCATGTTGAAGGCCGCGGCGGGCGGTGGGGGTCGCGGGATGCGAGCGATCCATCATGCCGACGACCTCGGCGAGGCCCTCGATCGCTGCCGTAGCGAAGCGCAGACTGCCTTCGGTGACGACGCAGTCTTCATTGAGAAGTTGATCGAACGTCCACGCCACATCGAGGTGCAGATTCTCGCCGATGCCTCCGGGACCGTGGTGCATCTCTGGGACCGAGATTGCTCCGTACAGCAAAGGAACCAAAAAGTGATCGAGGTCGCTCCCGCCGCCGACCTCGACCCCGACCTCCGGGCGCAGCTCCTGGACGACGCCGTCCGCCTGGTCCAGGCAACCGGCGACCGAACGGGCGACCGTTACGTCAATGCGGCAACCGTCGAGTTCCTCGTCGCCCCCGAAAGCGGCTCGCATTACTTCATCGAGTGCAACCCACGTGTCCAGGTCGAGCACACCGTCACCGAACAAGTGACCGGAGTCGACATCGTTGAGGCTCAGTTCCACCTGGCGACGCGCGGCGCTCTGGCCGACATCGGACTGGCCACGCAGGCCGACGTGCCCCGACCCAGGGGTTACGCCGTCCAAGCCAGGGTGGTCGCCACCGGGATCGGGACGATCGCGGCCTACAAGGAACCGGGCGGCCGAGGCGTGCGGGTGGACGGATGCGGCTACGCCGGCCTCACCCCGCCGCCGCAGTTCGATCCGCTCCTGGCCAAGGTCATCACCAGCTCCGGATCGTCCGGTTCACTCGACTCGGCCCTCGAACGTTGCCGGCGGGCCCTGGCCGACTTCCAGATCCTGGGCCTTCCCACCAACCTTGCGTCGCTCCAGGCAATCGTCGACCACGCCGACGTTCGGCGGGGCGATGCGAGAACCAGTCTGCTCAACGAACATCCCGAGCTACTGGCACCACCCACCGGTTCGCCGGCCCCGCCCGACTCTCGCCGGGCGCTGCTCGACAAGGCGGCACCCGGCCAGGCCGGCCCGGGTCACGCCTCCGTGACCGCCGTCGCTTCGGCCCAACCGTTGCTGGTCCCCGCGCCGGGCCATACCGCGGTTACGGCCCCGGGCACCGCCAACGTCGTCGAGGTCAAGGCCGCCGTGGGCGACCTGGTCGCCGCCGGCGCCGCGCTCGTCGTTCTCAACGCGATGAAGATGGAGACCGTCGTCACCGCGCCCACTGCGGGACGCGTTGTGGCCGTTCAGGAGCTGCAACCGGGTGAGCTGGTGGGCGCCGGCCAAGTCGTCGTCGTGATCGACCCCGCCGATGCTGCCGGTGCAGGCACGTCTCCTGAGGCCAATGTGGATCCCGCCAACAGTTGGAGCCCGGTCCTCGGCGAGGTTCGGGCCCTCCAGGCCCTGGCGCTCGCGCGGTTGTCGGCCGAGAGCACCGAGCCCGGTGTCGTCCGGCAACGTAGCCGCGGGAAACTCGACTGTCGCCAACGCATCGATCTGCTGTTCGATCCCGGCTCGTTCCGCGAAGTCGGTAGTCTCGCGGGCTTCGCTTCCTACGACGACACCGGACAGGTCGTTGCCTTCACCCCGGCCAACCACGTCGGCGGTTGGGGGGACATCGCGGGGCGTCAGACCGTGGTCTGCGCCGACGACTTCACGTCACGCGGCGGACACGCCGACGGCGCAATCGGCGAGAAGAGCCGCTACCTCGACCGCCTCAGCATCGAGCTTCGCGTGCCGTCGGTCCGGCTGCTCGACGGGTCGTCCGGCGGAGGCAGCGTCGCGGCCATGGTGCCCGAGCAGAAGAACGAGGGTGACAGCTCGGCCAAGGAGAGCACCGGGGCCATCAAGGCCGGTCGACCCCGCGTGTCCGGCGGTGGCGGCTCGTTCCTCCCCGGCCATCTCGGCGTGTCCGACTACACCAGACAATTGGCCACCGTCCCCGTCGTCAACGTCCTGCTGGGCAGCGTGGTCGGCATCGGCGCGGCCAAGGCCGTGCTCGGCCACTTCTCGGTGATGGTCCGAAACATCTCCCAGCTCTTCGTCGCCGGTCCACCGGTCGTGAGCCATGCGATGGGGTACGAGATCACCAAGGAGGATCTTGGCGACTGGCGGGTGCACTGCACCAACGGCTCGGTCGACAACCTGGCTGAGTCCGAGGAAGAGGCCCTCGAGATGACGCGCCGCTTCCTGTCATATCTTCCGAGCAGCGTCTACGAGCCCGCCCCGCGCGGACCGCTACCGATGGGGGATGCTCCGGATCGACGCGTCGAGGAACTCCTCGGACTCATACCCCGGAAACGCACGACCACCTACGACGTGCGTCGCGGCATCGAGCTCATGGCTGACCACGGCTCGTTCTTCGAGCTGGGTCCGCTGTGGGGCACCGACCAGGTCACCGGCCTGGCCCGATTCGACGGCTACCCGGTCGGCATCATCGCGTCGGACTCCCGACATGTGAACGGTGGCGCGCTCACCGCTGACGGATGCGACAAACTCACCCGGTTCATCGATCTCTGCGACGTCTTCCATCTTCCGCTCGTGAACCTCGTCGACAATCCCGGTTTCGCAGTCGGGCTCGAGCACGAGCGGCGTGGCACCATCCGTAAGGGTGGTGAGTGGATGGTCGCCTTCACCCAGTTCTCCAACCCCATCTTCTCGGTCGTCATGCGCCGCAGCTTCGGCGTTGCGGGCAACCACTACGCGACACCGCGGGCCCGCCCCAACGTCCGCGTCGTGTGGCCCGCAGCCGACGTCGGTGGCATCCCACCAGAAGGGGGTATCGAGGCCGCCTACAAGCGACAGCTCGCCGAGTCACCGGACCCCGCAGCCCTCCGGGCCGAACTCAATGCGCGCATCGAGGGCGCACGGGGCCCGGTCGGTCCGCTGTCACGATTCCAAATGGAGGAAATGATCGATCCCCGCGACACCCGACGCGCCATCTGCGAATGGGTCCCTCAGGCGCATCGAATCCTTGGCCAAGCCGATCGACTAGGCCCGCGAGCCCTCATGTTCCGGCCCTAGCAACGCGTCGAGCGTCACTGGGCAGGCCCTCGCCCGATCGGCGGCGACTCCACTGGCTCGCCCGGTGACCATCGGAGCGTCGTCGCCAAATCGGCCAGACGAATCGGGCGCTCGACGTAGTCGTCGATGCTCCCGCTCGACGCAGCCCTCGCCTCATCGACGTCGTCGGCCACTGCGACCACGAACAACTTCGATCCTCCGGCCGAGGCCTCTCTGCCGCTCAGCGCGTCCCGGATCACCAGGGCGGTTCGGGTGCCAGATCGCTGACCCGGATCTGGGGCATCGCCGACCGATCGAAGTGGTCGGTCCGGTCGCGGGTGAACGTGCGACCATCGAACTTCGCGAGACCACCGATCGATGCGAACCAGACGAGTCCTTCCTGATCCCCTTCGATGTCGGCGGTCTCAGTTGCGGGCAGTCCGTCGCCCGGCGTGTACGTACGGAAGTTCATCCGCTCGGCTGGTTCGTCGCTGGCAGCGGCCGGGGACGACCAAAGCAGGGCGGGCAACAAGAGCAACGGCAGCGTTCTCGCTCTCAGCTTTGCCGCGCGCGGTTCCACGCAACGCCTCCGTTAATTGCCCACGGTCTTGGGGAACCGGTATTGGGGAATACCGGCGTTGGCAAGAACGGAAGTACCCGCAGCTCGACGCTAGCCCACCGGACCTTGCATCGGGCGAACATCGGCCGGGGTCGGAGTCCGCTGTTCAGTCGGCAACGAGCTCACCGGTGCGCAACGGTTCGGTCACGTACTCGTCAAGGTTGGCTGACTTGGTCATGGCATAGAAGTCGACGTTGCGATACGGCGAGTTGATGACGATGCGACCGCGCGGGTTGCGGTAGTACGTGCTCATCCCCGGATGGGTCCACACCATTCGAGTGTGCGCATCATCGACGCCGGCGTTGTACGCCTCGTGCACCTCAGGTCGGATCTCCACCGACCCCAGCTTCTGCTCAGCCATCTGGCGCAGGACGTCCATGATGTAGCGGACCTGCATCTCGACGACGAAGATGAGGCTGCCGCCATGTCCCGGCTGCAGATTCGGACCGTAGAGGATGAAGTAGTTCGGGAACTCCGGAACCACCGTTCCCAGGTACGCCTTGGCGTTGTCATCCTCCCACGCCTGACGCAATGTCCTGCCGGACCGGCCGACCGCCTGGTAGGTGTTGACCAGACGGAGGACGTCGAATCCGGTGGCCAGCACCAACACGTCGGCTTCTCGCTCTGTTCCGTTCTCGGTGACGATCCGGTTGGTCTCGATCCGCGCGATCCGATCGTCCACCAAGGACACGTTCGGATTGCGCAGCATTCGGTACCAGCCGTTGTCCATCAGCATCCGTTTGCCGAACGGCGGATAGGTGGGCAGCACCTTCGGCATCAGCTCGTCGGCCCGGTCACCGAGCTCGCTGGCCACGTACTGGGTGAAGAACTCCCGATGGGCATCGTTGGTCGCGTTGAGCGAGCGTTCCGGATGATCCCAGCTCGGGTCTTTCTGCAGGGCTGAATGAATCCGGTCGTTGAACGTCCAACCGAGCCGGACCCGATACCAGTCGCGATAGAGAGGCACCTCGCGCAGGAGATGGCGCAACGGATCGGGCACAGCTTGACGGAAACGCTCGAACGGGGCAGCCCAGTGGTTCGATCGCTGGTAGATGGTGAGCGAGGCAACGTCGTTCTGGATCTCGGGACCGATCTGCATGCAGCTCGCGCCGTTCCCGATGATGGCGACGTGCTTGCCGGACAAGTCGGCGTCAGCCGGCCAACGGGCGGTGTGCCACCGCTCGCCCGTCCAGCTGTCGAGGCCATCGATGTCGGGTTCCACCGGCGGGTTGAACAGACCCGCCGCGCTGATCACGACGTTCACTTCCTTGACTTCGAGCGATCCGTCGGGCTTGCGCATCGTGGCCCGCCACATCTGGCGATCGGCGAGATACTCGATCTGCTCGACCGAGGTCTCGAATCGGATGTGGCGACGGACGTCGAACTGGTCACACACGTGCTCCAGGTAGGCCCACAGTTCATCGCGCAGACAGAAGTACTGCTCCCAGTCATAGGGGGCGAACGAGAACGAGTAGAGATGGTTGGGGGTGTCGACGCCGGCGCCGGGATAGCGGTTCTCCAGCCACACGCCACCGACCGTGGCGTTTCGCTCGCACACCTCGAAGTTGATGCCGGCCATCTGCAGGTTGATGGCGGCACAAAGGCCGGAGACTCCAGCTCCGATGATCAAAACCTTGAAGTCTTCGGGCAATCCGTACGGCTCGTGATCGAGGAACTTGACCAGCCCCATCTGGGCTGCGGTGAACTCGCCGTATTCGGCCGGCACGTTCTCGCCCATCGCGACGCCGAGCATGCGAACGAGCAGTTCGTCGTCGGGGTGCGGCAACGCCACGGGCCGGCCGGCCTGCCACGCCTGGATCGCCTCGAGCGCGGCCTCGCGCACCTCGTGCTGGTGTGCGGGCAGCAGGCCACCGGTGTCGTTGTCGCCCATGCCGCTTTGTCGCTTCGGGTGATAGGGAGCCTCCAACCAGTGGGTCTCCCCCGTCAGCTGAACCAACACCATCAGCAGCGTGGGAATGTTGGCGACGGCGATCGCCTCGACCAACAACTGTTCTTGCGACTGGTCTGGACTAGGACGGTCTGACACGCTCGATCCCCTTGATGCGTCGGTACCACGTTTGCTTCGGTGGCCAAACTACACCGTCCGCCGAGAGGAGAACGAGTCGAACGAGGGCCGCCGCCTGCACGCGCCATCGGAACTAACCTCCCGCCATGTCCGAGCCCAAGCCACCAACATCCCACACAGAACGGGCGAACCACGCCGCAGCAGCCGCGTTGGCAGCCGACGGTCTCGACCCTGCCGACACCGAACGAGCCACCAGAGGCCTCATTGCCACCCACGCCACCGGGATCATCGGCAACCCCGCCGCCCCTGCTTGGGATGTCGCCCGACACGACTTCGTCCGGGCGTCGGACGAGCCGCCCGATTCGGTGCATCCCAGCCTGTGGCGCCACGCTCGGCTCAACACCCACCACGGGCTGTTCCAGGTGGCCGAGAGTGTGTGGCAGGTGCGGGGCTACGACATCTCCAACATCACGTTCATCGCCGGGTCCACCGGCTGGGTGGTGGTGGTGGACGCGCTCAAGACGGCGCCGACGGCCGAGGCCGCGTTGCGTCTGACCCACGACACCCTCGGAACCCACCCCGTCCGAGCCATCGTCTACACCCACAGTCACGCCGATCATTTCGGTGGGGCCGAGGCGCTCGCTACCCGGGAACAGGTGGCAGCGGGAGACGTTCGCGTCATTGCGCCAGCCGGGTTCCTCCACGAGGCGGTGTTCGAGAACGTCATCGCGGGTCCGGCCATGGCCCGACGAGCCTCGTACCAGGTCGGGCCCTCTCTGCCGCCAGGTCCGCGGCAACACGTCGACTCCGGGTTGGGAACGGCCATCCCCATCGCGCCGAGCGGCTTGTTGGCGCCGAGAGAGGAGATTCGGACAACCGGCGAGGAACTCGAGGTCGACGGAGTCCGCATCGTGTTCCAGAACACCCCGAACACCGAGGCGCCGGCGGAGATGAACTTCTTCTTTCCCGATCGCGGGTGGCTGTGCATGGCCGAGAACTGCTCGCACAACATGCACAACCTGCTTCCGATCCGTGGCGCTCCGGCCAGGGATGCCTTGGCTTGGTCGAAGTACATCAACGAGGCCATCGAGCTGTTCGGCGGCGACACCGACGTATTGTTCGCCAGTCACCACTGGCCCCGCTGGGGCCGGGATGACGCGCTGGGCTTCTAGCGTCGCCAGCGAGACCTCTACCGGTGGATGCACGATCAGACCATGCGGTTGGTGTCCCACGGCCTCACCGCGCTCGAAATCGCCGAACAGCTCGAACTGCCGAGGTCGCTACGAGCCGAGGGGCCCACGCGCGGCTACTACGGGACGCTCGTCCACAACGTGAAGGCGGTGTACCAGCGCTACCTCGGCTGGTACGACGCCAACCCGGCACACCTCTGGGCGCACCCGCCAACCGAGGTCGGCCGACGCTATGTCGACCTCGCAGGAGGACCCGATGCGCTGTTGGCCAACGCCCGCCACGCATTCGACGCTGGCGACTACCGCTGGGTGGCCGAGCTCGTCAACCATTTGGTCTTCGCCGATCCTTCGAACCTCGCCGCCCGCTCGCTCCAAGCCGACGCGCTCGAGCAACTCGGCTACCAGGCCGAGTCGGCGACCTGGCGGAACAGCTATCTCACGGGCGCCAAGGAACTCCGAACTGGTCCGCCGCCGGCGAGAGACACCCGACGGCGCGACATGCTGGCCGCGCTCACCGTCGACCAGACCTTCGACGTCATCGGCGTCCGACTCGACGTCGAACCGCTCGGAGAGCGGCGCATCATCCTCAACTGGCGCTTCGTCGACCTCGACGAGGACTGGATCCTGGGCTTGGAGAACGGGGCAATTCATGCAACGCCAGGCCGTCATGCCGCTGATGCCGACGCGACGGTGACCCTGGCCAAGACCGCGCTCACCGCAGTCCTCGCTGGGACGTCGACGGTGGACGAGGCGATCGTCGACGGGTCATTCGAGGTCGTCGGCGCGGTCGAAGCGCTGGGCGCGATCTTCGAACCCTGACGCGCCAGAGCTTTCGATCACCCCCAACCGGCGGCTCGGGTCGCCGCGGTCGCACCTGCTGCCGCCAGGACCACAACGCCGAGCGGCACCCGTTTCCAGGCAAGCACCGCGGCCAGGCCGACGCCGACGACCCGTGCGTCCAACACGACCGTGCGCCCGGTGGTGGCCACCTGGACCGCAACGACCGACGCCACGATCGACAACGGGAGCAGGGTCAGCAG
>JAQCHM010000101.1 GCA_027730885.1 Actinomycetota bacterium
GACGAGGACGGCGCCGTTGGTGACCTGGTCGCCCACCGCGCAGCGGACCTCGGCGACCACAGAGTCCTCCGGGGCGCGGATGGTGTGTTCCATCTTCATGGCCTCCATCACGACGAGGGCCTGACCCGAGGCGACCTGGTCACCGACAGCAACCGAGACGGCACGGATGACGCCGGGCATCGGAGCGGTCTGGCCGCCGGCGACGCCGGCCCCGTCGACCTCGGGGAAGCGAGGGATCTGGACCAGATCGACGGCCCCGGAGCGACTCTGGATGTGCCACCGCTTACCGACCGCGATCACCTGATGTGAGGTCCGGACGCCGTCGAACTCGACGGTCACCGATGTCTTGTCGGCCTCGACCAGGACGGCTCGTCGAGGAACCGTCGTCGAACCGGTGCTGGTGAGGACGTCGAACGAGCCGTCCCGCATCGACCGGTAGTTGACGGTCACGGGCCCGGAGGCATCGGCTCCCGCCAGGGCGAACTGCAGTTCCTGAGGTGGCATGACCGAGTTGCGATAGCCGGAGCGCATGAAGGAGAGCACCTCGGCCTGGGCTCGGTTGCGGGCCTGGGACCACAATGCAGCCGCCGCTAGGGCGGTGTCGAGGTCGGCGTCGGCGGGGGCGAAGCGCGTGGCGGGTTGGTACTTGTCGATGAAGTCGGTGTGGGTGTCTCCCGCGAGGTAGGCGGGGTGCCGAAGGGTGGCAACCAGGAAATCCCGGTTGGTGGTGACGCCTGCGAGGGTCATGCGTTCGAGGACGAGGGCCAGACGGCGAGCGGCTTCGACTCGGGTAGGGGCGTGGACGATGACCTTGGCCAGCATGGGATCGAACTCGACGCTGACCTCCGAACCGGTCTCGACCCCGGAGTCGAACCGGGCGGGGGGCTGGGCCGGAGGCAACCACGCATCGAGGGTGCCGACCGCCGGGAGGAAGTCATTGGCGGGGTCCTCGGCGTAGAGGCGGACCTCGATGGCGTGCCCGGAGATGCGCAGATCCTCCTGGGCGAAGCCGAGGGCATGACCCGCCGCGACCTGGAGCTGTTCTCGTACCAGGTCGAGACCGGTGATCTCCTCGGTGACCGGGTGCTCCACCTGGAGTCGGGTGTTGACCTCCAGGAAGTAGAAGCTGTCGTCGGTGTCGTCGAGGAGGAACTCGACCGTGCCCGCCGAGTAGTAACCGATGGCCCGCACCGCGTCGAGCGCGGCCGCGCCCATGGCGTCGCGGACCGCCGGTGACACGGCGGGACTGGGTGCTTCCTCGACCACCTTCTGGTGGCGGCGCTGGATCGAACACTCACGCTCGAAACAGTGCACCAGGTTGCCGTGCTGGTCGCCGAGTACCTGGATCTCGACGTGGCGGGGTGCGGGCAGGTACTTCTCGAGGAAGACGGTGGCGTTGCCGAACGAGTTGAGGGCCTCACGCTGCGCCCCCTCGATGGCCGCGGTCAGACCGTCGGCATCGTGGACGACCCGCATGCCCTTGCCTCCGCCTCCGGCCGCAGCCTTGATGAGCACCGGGTAGCCGATGGCGGCGGCCTCGGCTGCCACGTCGGTGTCGGCGTGGAGCTCGACCGACGGAAGCGTTGGGATCTGCGCGGCGACCATCAGTCGTTTGGCCTCGAGCTTGTCGCCCATGGCCGCGATGGCGGCCGGCGGAGGCCCGACCCAGGTGATTCCGGCGTCGATGGCTGCCTGGGCGAAGGCCGCGTTCTCGGACAGGAAGCCGTAGCCGGGGTGGATGGCGTCGGCGCCCGCTCGTCGGGCCGCGTCGAGGACCTTGGTGGCGTCGAGGTAGGAGTCGGTGGCCGAGCGTCCTCCGAGGGCCACGGCCACATCGGCCTCGGCGACGAACGGCGCGCTGACGTCGCCCTCGGAGTAGATGGCGACGGTCTCGATCCCCATCGCCGACGCCGTTCGGAAGATCCGTCGGGCGATCTCGCCTCGATTGGCGACCAGCAGCCTCGTGATCTGATTACCTGACGACTGACTATCGGAAGACACCGAAACCCTCCGCTCCCTTGACGATGTTGGTGTGGCAGGCCGAGAGCGACATGGCCAGCACCTGGCGGGTGTCTCGGGGGTCGATGATGCCGTCGTCGCCCACTCGGCCGGTGGCGAACAAGGCCAACGACTTCAGCTCGTGATAATGCTCGACGGTGGCGGTGATGGCCGCGTCGGCGGCCTCGTCGAACTCGCCCCCCTTGCGTGCAGCCTGGGCCCGACGCACGAGCGACATGACCCCGGCGATCTGCTTGGGGCCCATGATGGCGATCTTCGCCGTTGGCCACAGGTAGGTGAAGCGGGTGTTGAACCCCCGACCCGACATGCCGTAGTTGCCGGCCCCGTAACTCGAGCCCAGGATGACCGAGATGTGAGGGACCATCGAGTTGGAGACGGCGTTGATCATGCGCGAGCCGTTCTTGACGATGCCGCCGTGCTCGAAGTCCTTGCCGACCATGTAACCGGTGATGTTGTGCAGGAACACGATGGGGATGTCCTGCTGGTTGCACAGCTGGATGAACTGGGCCGCCTTGTTGGAACTCTCGGAGAAGAGTGGCCCGTTGTTGCCGATGATGCCGACCGGATAGCCGTGCACGGTGGCCCATCCGCAGATGAGTGTGGTGCCGTAGCGGGCCTTGAACTCCTCGAAATCCGAGCCGTCGACCACTCGGGCGATGACCTCTCGCACATCGACGAAGGCGTAGAGGTCGCGGGCCATCAGCCCCAACAGCTCTTCCTCGTCGTAGATCGGATCGGACCACGCTGCCTTGGGGCCGTAGCCGAGTTTGCGGTAGTTGAGATGACCGACGACCTCGCGGCACATGCGCAAGGCATCCAGCTCGTCCTCGGCCAGGTAGTCGGCCAGGCCCGAGACCTCGGCGTGCATCTGGGCGCCGCCCAGCGTTTCGTCATCGGAGATCTCGCCCGTCGCCATCTGGACCAGAGGCGGGCCGCCGAGGAAGACCTTCGACTGCTCCTTGATGAAGATGTTGTAGTCGCTCATGCCCGGCTGGTACGCCCCACCGGCGGTGGAGGAGCCGAAAACGACGGCGACCGAGGGGATGCCGAGCTTGGACAGCTCGGTCACGTCGTAGAACAGCCGGCCGGACTCACCGAAGTGGTCGGTCTGCTCTCGCATCTGGCGTTCGGGGTCGTCGTCGCCGCGAAGGTCGCCGCCGGCCGATTCGACGAACTGGATGTAGGGCAGCCGGTTCTCGCGGCTGATCTGGATCGCCCGCATGATCTTCTTGGCGGCGAAGGCGGTGATGGCTCCCCCGAGGACCGTGGGGTCGTTGCCCTCGATGACGCACTCGACGCCGTTGATCACGCCGATACCCATGACCAAACCGCCGCCGACGGTGTAATTGGAGCAGTAGCCGGCGAGCGAGCTGATCTCGTAGAACGGAGCGTCGGGGTCGAGCACCGCCTGGATGCGCTCACGAACCGGGAGCTTGCCCCGGCTGCGCATGCGGTCCATGGCCGCAGGACCGCCCCCGGCCGCGGCCTCGGCCTGGAGTTCGTCGATGATGGAGAGCTGTTCGAGCATGTCGGCGCGGTTCTTCTGGAACGCCACGTCGGCCACGTCGAGAGTCGATCGGATCACTGCCACCGCACCGTTCTAGACGATGCGCGGTTCCCGGGCGAGTTAGTCGTTCATCGGGTGGGGTCGACCGTCATCTTGATCGCGGTGATCTCCCGATCGGCCATGCCCTTGATGGTTGCGCCCAGGTCGTCGAGGCCAATGGTGCCTTCGTGGAGCTCGGCGGCACGCAGGCGACCGGACGCGATCAGGCGTCCGACGGTGGTGGCCTCGTCGCGGGTGAACACCATCGACGTCCGCACGGCGATCTCCTTGGCCATCCAACGGTTGGTCCGGACCTCGGCCGGTCGACTGGTCGCTCCGACCAGGCACGCGGTTCCGCCCCGTCGAAGCAGGTCGATCGACGCCTCGAGCGTTTGGGGAACGCCGGCCGCGTCGATAGCCACGTCGACGCCGAGGCCGCCGGTGAGCTCGCGCAGCTTGGCCCGGGTCTCGGGCCCGCCGTCAAGGCCGACGTCGGCGCCCAGCGACACGGCCTTGTCCCGTCGGGCCTGGTCGGGCTCGACCACGGCAACAAGCTCCGCCCCCGCGAGACGAGCGCACAGGGCCGCCAGTTGACCGATCGGTCCGGCGCCGACCACCGCCACCGAGTCGCCCGGACGCATGCCCGACTGGCGCACGGCGTGGAAGGCGACCGATGCCGGTTCGACCAGCGCGCCCTGAACGGCGGTCATGCCCTGGGGCATGATGGCCAACCGGCGGGCGTCGATGCCGAGCAGGGGTGCGAAGCCTCCGTTGGGCGAAGGGTTCTCGCCGGCTCCGTTGTAGTCCCGGAACGAGGTCTGGCAGTACTGGGCCTTGTTGATCCGGCAGTAGTCACAGCGCCCACAGCCGGGGGCGACGCCCCCCATGACCAGATCGCCTTCCTTCACGCCGCCCTTCTGGCCGGCAGCCGCCGGGTCGAGGGCAACCACCTCGCCGAACCACTCATGACCGCAGATCGACGGTGCGTAGTGCCAGCCCTCGACGAACGCGTGAACGTCACTGCCGCAGATGCCGCACAGCTTGATCTGGACCACGGCTTGCCCCGGTCCCGGTGTCGGCTCGGGAACGTCGATGAGTTCGAACGAATGGAGACCGGTGATGATTCCTGCGCGCATCGCAGCAACTTAGCGCCGAGGCCACGACCCGGCCATCGCTTCTGCAAGCCCCAACCCCCGCTCCTTCGTTCCGCAAGTCCGAGACCCACGCTCCGGGGTGCGCAGGCTTGCAGTTCGGGGGTGCGGTGGCTGGGGCTTGCAGTACGGTCTGGGGATGGCTGAACCTGGTGCACCGATCCGCATTGCCAACTGTTCCGGCTTCTACGGCGACCGACTCTCGGCGGCCAAGGAGATGGTCGACGGCGGGACGATCGACGTCCTGACCGGCGATTGGTTGGCCGAGCTGACGATGCTCATCCTTGCCCGGACCAGGGCCAAGCGTCCGGGTGGCGGGTTCGCCGGGACGTTCGTGAAGCAAATGGAACAGGTCATGGGTCAGTGCCTCGACTCGGGCATCAAGGTCGTCACCAATGCGGGTGGTCTCGATCCTGACGGGTGTGCAGATGCAGTGGCCGAGGTGGCAGCCAAGCTCGGTTTGGCGCCCCGTATCGCCTACGTCAACGGTGACGACCTGTTGCCTCGCCTGCAGGAGTTGGTGGATGCCGGGGTCGATCTGGCCCACTTCGAGGACGGCTCGCCGGTCGGGGACATCTCCCGCTTCCTGACCGCCAATGCCTACCTCGGTTGCTGGGGCATCGTCGAAGCCCTCGACCAGGGCGCCGACATCGTCATCACCGGCCGGGTGACCGATGCGGCCGTCGTCTGCGGACCGGCGGCCTGGCACCACGGCTGGGGTCGAAGCGACTGGGATGCGCTGGCCGGCGCGGTGGTGGCCGGTCACATCATCGAGTGCGGCGCCCAGGCCACCGGCGGTAACTACTCGTTCTTCACCGAGGTCCCCGGCATGGAACGCATCGGCTTCCCCTGGGCCGACGTGGCCGCCGACGGCTCGTGCGTCATCGGCAAGCACGACGGCACCGGAGGAGAGGTGTCCATCGGCACGATCACGTCGCAACTGCTCTACGAGATCGGGGGGCCGGGCTATCTCGGTCCCGACGTGACCAGCCGGTTCGACACCATTCAGCTCGAGCAGGTCGAGCGCGATCGGGTGCGAGTGTTCGGGACCAAGGGCGAGCCGCCTCCGTCGACGCTGAAGGTGGCGATGAACGAGGTCGGCGTCTACCGCAACGACGTGGCCATCATGATGACCGGGCTCGACATCGAGGCCAAGGCCAAGCTGCTCGACGATGCCTTCTGGGTTGCGTGCCCGTACGAGCCCGACGACTTCGCCTCGGTGCGTCGTCAGATCATCCGCACCGACCACGTCGATCCGACGAGCAACGAGACCGCGGCCGCCATGTGGAAGCTGACGGTGAAGGACCCCGACGAACGCAAGGTGGGCCGGGCGTTCTCCAACGCCCTGACCGAAATCGGGTTGGCGTCGATCCCTGGCTTGTACGGCGTGGGCAGCGGGCCATCGGGCGGTTCCCAATACGGGGTGTATCGCCCCGCGGTCGTGCCGGCGGCGCTGGTGCCGAGCTACGTGCACCTCGACGGTCGGACCACGATGATCGAATCGGTCGCGCCGGCGGCTTCGGTCTCGGTCGAACCGAGGAACGGCCCCTCGGCCGTTGCGCCGAGCGGCCCGACAGAGACGGTGCCGCTGGGCCGTGTGATCGGCACTCGCTCGGGCGACAAAGGAGGAAACGCCAACCTCGGAGTCTTCGTCCGGAGCGACGCCGCTTGGGCCTGGATCGACGACTTCCTGACCGTCGACCGCCTGCGTGTGCTACTGCCGGAGGCCGGCGACCTGGTGATCGATCGTCACCGCTTTCCCGCCATTCGTTCGTTGAATTTCCTGATTCACGGCTTGCTCGAGGAAGGTGTGGCGTCGTCGACTCGTCAGGACGGCCAGGCGAAGAGCCTCGGCGAGTGGCTCCGGGCTCGCGTGGTGAACGTGCCGGCGGCGCTGCTGGGCCACTGATCGGTCCGTGCTCAAGAACTGGGTAATTCACCCGATGGTGGTGGGTAAGGTTCGCGCTGCGCCGAGGCGGAATGCACCAATGCGGAACGCACCGATGGAGCCGAACGCCGGAGGCCGGAACATGTCTGCAGAAAACACCACGCGAGCCCGTACGCGCCGGTCCACCACCGGCCTGGCGGCCGCGGCCGGGGCTTTTCTGATGGGAGCCGGCGCGGTGAGCGCCATGGGCCATTTCCTCTTCACGGCCGATGGGCCCAATGCTTCTGGAGCGGCGCTGGCATGTCCCGGCGGCATCAGTCGCCTCGGTCATGTGCTGAACGAGGACGCGTCGATGTTCCGCGGTGATCCCAAGACCAAGATCAGGGTCGTGGCAACCGTGAGCAAGTATGGCTACATGGTCGAGAAGATCACCATTGGTTCCCACACTGGTACCCACCTCGACGCCCCGGCGCACTTCATCGAGAATGGACGAGCGGTCGACGAGCTCAACGCCGACGAACTGGTGTGGCCGGTCTACGTGATCGACGTGCGTGGCCGGATGGCCGAATTGGCTGCCGCCGACGATCCGGTCGACTTCCAGTTGTCCGTCGAGGACGTCGCAGCCGCGCTCGGGCTCGATCCCGATCCCGATCCCGATCCCGATCCCGAAGCCAAGGAAGAGCTCCAGCCCAACTCGATCGTGGTATTGGTCACCGGTTTCGAGGATGATTTCGGCACCGAGGCCTACCACAACCCGATCCCCGGGTTCTCCGGTGCGGCCGTCGAGTACCTCTTCCGCCAGGGTGCGACGGCGTTGGGCACCGACAACCTCGGCCCGGACGCCAGCAGCGACCGGGAATATCGTGCGACCTACACGGCCTTGTTCCTGGATGGTGTGGTCGTCGCCGATCTGAACAACCTCGTCGACGATGTCACCGGCAGGCTCACCTTGCGGACCGGCGACCTCATGATCGCCTCACCGGTGGCGCTCGAGAACGGGTCCGCGTTCCTGGTCGACCCCCTGGCCTGTCACGGCAACCGCTCGGGCGACGCCAACTGAACTGGGTTCGTCGGCTCCCGGGTCACTAGGCTCGGTGGCCGATGGACGCCTCTCGCACGCTCGACCTCGCTGACACCGAGGTCAATCAGGACCCCGACGGTTTCGCGCGCGAGGTACTCGAGCGCGGTGCGGTGCAATGGAGCGAAACCCACCGGGCGTGGCTGGTGTTCAGCCATGCCGAGGTGTCCGACTGTTTCCGCGACACCCGGCTGTCGGCTGACCGGGTCGAGCCCTTCCAACGGGTGGCGGCCGAACATCCCGAAGCGTTCGGCCAGATCGTCGACCTGCTGGCCGGTTGGATGATCTTCCGAGACCCCCCGGCCCACACCCGCCTCCGGGACCCCGTTCGGCGGGCTGTGACCCCTCGAGTGGTCGAGGGGGTGCGGCCCGCGGCCGAGCGCATCGTCGACGAGCTGCTGGCCGCGATGCCATCCAGCGGGCTGTTCGACTTCGGGGCCGGCTTTGCCGAGGTGCTGCCTGCGTTGGTGATCGCCGACCTGCTCGGCGTGCCCGGTTCCGAGCGCCACAACTTCAAGCAGTGGAGTGACGACCTGGGCGAGATCGTGTTCTCGGTGCGGCCCGGCGCCATCCCCGCCGACCGTGTTCGCCAGGCGGCCGACGACTTCACCGCGTTCTTCTCCGACTTGATCGCACACCGCACCAGGCATCCGGGCGACGACCTCATCAGCTTGATGGTGAAGGGTGGAGGGGACCAGCTCTCGGCGATGGAGATGGTCGGGGCGTGCACGCTGCTGCTGTTCGCCGGCCACGAGACCACCACCAACATGTTGGTCAGTTCGATCCGGCTCCTCCACGAACACCCCGACCAGCGTGATCGGCTGGTCAACGACCCCGCGGTCCTGCCGTACGCGGCAGATGAGCTGCTGCGGGTCGCCGGACCGGCCAAGTCGATGGTGCGGCGAGTGGCCGAACCCCACGAGCGCGGCGGTCAACGACTCGAGCTCCGACAGAAGGTCTACCTCGTCATCCTCACCGCCAATCGCGATCCCGCCCAGTTCAACGAGCCCGAGCGGGTCGATCTCGGACGCGAGCCCAACACGCACCTGGGCTTCGGCTGGGGGCTGCATCACTGTCTCGGCGCGCCGCTCGCCCGTATGGAACTGACGGCGGCGCTGCGACGCCTGTACCAGGAGTACCCCAACCTGCGGCCGGCCGAGCCCGATCGGCCGTGGTCAGGGAACGAGCTGGGCCGAGGCTTCGGTCGGATGCCGGTCCTGCTCTAGGGTTGGCGAATGTTGAGGATTCGACTGCCCAGGATTCGACCATGAAGTTCGGTTTGCGTTACGGCAACATCGGTCCGCTGTCCGCTCGCGGTCCCGCGATCGAATTGGCTCAGTTCGCCGAAGCGGCGGGTTTCGAGTCGTTCTGGTCCATCGAACACGTCGTCATTCCCGCCGGCTACCAGTCGGCTTACCCCTACTCGGATGACGGCCGCTTCGGCTGGCCCGAGACGCTCGACTACCCCGACCCGCTGATGTGGCTCGCGGTCCTGGCTGGGGCCACCACGACCATGAAGCTCGGTACCGCCGTCCTCATCCTTCCCCAGCGCAATCCGGTGGTCCTGGCCAAGGAGTGCGCCACCCTCGACGCCATGTCCGACGGGCGCCTCCTGCTGGGTGTCGGTGTCGGCTGGTTGGAGGAAGAGTTCAACTCGATCGGCATCCCGTTCGCCGAACGCGCGCCGAGGACCGACGAAGCCATCGACGTCCTCCGTTGCCTGTGGTCGCAGGACGAAGCGACGTTCGAAGGTCGGTTCACCTCGTTCGACCGAGCGTTGATGTTCCCCAAGCCCATCAGCCGGATCGGCGAACGACCGGGCGTGCCCATCATCGTCGGCGGACACTCCAAGGTCGCGGCCCGGCGGGCCGGGCGCACCGGCGACGGCTTTTTCCCGGCTCGGGCCACCCCGGCCGACCTCGGCCCACTGGTCGACCTCGTGCATG
>JAQCHM010000102.1 GCA_027730885.1 Actinomycetota bacterium
CGCGAGCAACTGTCCATCGAGGGAGGCCTGGCTCACATGAGTGGCTCGGTCGGCGCCGATCTCGGATCGATCGACCCCGACCGGCCGATAGCGGACTTCGACTTCAACTCGGTGACGGGCATCCTGAAGGCCTTCGCCGAGGCCGCCCCGGACAAGCACTGGACGTTCGGCGATCTTGCCCGCCGCCAGATGAGCGGGCAGTTCATGACCGGGACTCCCGAACAATTGGCCGATCGGATCCAAGATCTCGGTACCCATGGCGCCGATGGTTTCAATCTCGCCTACTCGACCACGCCGGGCACCTTCATCGACTTCATCGAAGGAGTGGCCCCCGTCCTGCAGGCGCGTGGGCTCATGCAGACCGAATACACCCCGGGCACACTGCGCGACAAGCTGTTCGGGGAGGCTCGACTACCTGACCGCCACACCGGCCGACGTATGGAGCGTGCCTGACGCGAGTCCAGCCCCGCCAAAGGTCGGCGGCGAGGTCGGTCCGGCGTCGGACGACTCTGACTTGGCGGCGAGAGCAGCCAGCGGCCAAGCTTGCTGTCGCACGCCGCCGAGGCCACGGTCACGAACAAGGGGAACCAATGCTCACCGGAGACCAGTACAAAGAGTCGCTGAGGGACGGACGGAAGACGTACTTCGAGGGCGAACGGATCGAGGACCTGCCGGCCCACCCACTCCTCGGCCAGACCACCGACTACACCGCGGTGGCCTACGACAAGTACTACCGTCCCGAGTCCGACGCCGTCAGTCCGCTCCTTTGCGTGCCGCAGTCGGCCGACGACCTTCGGGATCTCATCCCCCTGCTTCACGACGCCGGGATGATGGCCCACGTCACGTCCACGTCGATCCAGACCCTGAAGACCGCCATGGGGCGAATGGCCGAGGTCAAGCCCGACTACATCGAGCGGATGGGCGCGTACATCGAGGAAGCCCAGCGCGGTGACATCCGCATCACCCAGTGCATCACCGACGCCAAAGGCGATCGCAGCAGGCCGCCGGCCAAGCAGGACGACCTCGATTCCTACGTACGAGTGGTCGACCGTCAGCGCGACGGCGTTGTCATCCGCGGCGCCAAGCTCCACATCACCGGTGCCTCCTTCGGCCACGACCTGCTGACCATTCCCACCAAGGCAATGAAGGCCGGCGAGGAGGACTGGTCGATCGGCTGCGTGGTCCCCGTCAACGCCGAAGGCGTCAAGATCATCAACACGACCTACGCACCTCGTCACGAGGACACCCGCTCGTTCCCGGTGTCCAGCCATTACCACTACCCCGAAGGCTTCGTGATCTTCGATGATGTCTTCGTGCCCCACGAGCGGGTCTTCCTCGATGGCGAGACCAGCTACGCCGCGGTCTTCGCCCACAGCCTCGGACTCTGGGAGCGTCTGGGTGGGCTCTCGGCCTTCGTCGAAGAGGCCGATCAACTGGTCGGCTTCGCCCAATTGGTCGCCGAGGCCAACGGGACAGCGGGCATCTCCCACGTCCGAGAGAAGATCTCGGAGATGATCATCCACGCCACGCTGATCCGTGCTTCGCTCGAGGCCGCCGTCGGCAACTGCAACATCGGACCGGAAGGGGCGGCGTTCCCCAATGAGTTGTATGTCAACGCCGGCAAGTTCCATGCCGCGGCCAACTACAACTTGATGGTGCGTCACCTGCACGACATCTCCGGCGGCGCGGTCCTCACCGCGCCGGCGCCGGCCGACTTCGAGAACGCCGAGGTCGGTGACCTTGCCCGCAAGTACATGTCCACCGGACGGGCAGTCGATGGCGAGTATCGGTCCATGCTCATGCACGCCATCCGCGACCTCACTGCCGACGCCTACGGTGGGTGGAAGTCCGTCACCAACATCCAGGCCGGCGGTGGTCTGTACGCCCAACGCATCGTGACACGACGTCACTACGACCTCGACGGGGCCAAGCTGAAGGCGCTGCAAGTGGCCGGTATGGCCGAGGGCGGTCACTAGCGGTAACGGGTCCCTAAAGAGCAGGCCCGGGTGCTCGCGTTCTGGGATTATGCCCCCATGAGTACCGACCCGCAGCACCGGCCGGAGCCGTCGCCCGTCTTCGCCCGCACACCGGAACCGCCCTACTACGCGGTGATCTTCACCACGACCCAGACCGACGATGGGGAGGGGTATGGCGACACGGCGGCCGCCATGGAGGCTCTGGCGTTGCAGCAGCCGGGCTACCTGGGGATCGAATCCGCTCGCTCAGGAGGACTTGGCATCACCGTGTCGTACTGGACCGACGAGGTGGCGATCAGCGCATGGCGGCAGAACGTTCTCCACGCCGCAGCGCGCGAGCAGGGTCGGGCCCAGTGGTACGCCCACTACGAACTGAGGGTGGCCAAGGTGGAACGGGCCTCGAACTGGGATCGACCGGCGTCAGCCGAGCATCCCCACCAGTAACTCCCTGGTCGCCCCTCGCTGTTCGCGACTGCCGAACTCGCTGGCCGCGAACGTCGTGACCCCGACAGCCTCCAATGCCCTGACGCGGTCCTCGACCTCGGCCGGTCCGCCGATGATGGCGAGGTCGGCCGGTCCGTCGTAGCCCTCGTGGTCGAGCATCGCGCGGTACGAGGGGAGCTTGCCGTAGATGGCAAAGGACTTGGCCGCGCGTTCGCGCGCTTCCTGCGTCGCGCCGGTCGTGCCATCGGTGACGCAAATCGGGAATCCGGCCACGATCTCCGGGGCTGCGCGTCCCGCTCCGGCTGCCGCCTCGTTGATGGTGGGCACCGAATGCCCGGCGATCGTGTTCGGGCCCGTCATCCAGAGAATGGTGCCGTCAGCCAAGCGTCCGGTGACCTTCAGCAGCTGGGTTCCGAGGGCCGAGACCATCAGCGCCGGCGCCGGGCCCTCGACCTGGATCTCGGCCTTCGCCGTGAGGGTCTCCCCCTCGAACGCCACCTTCTTGTCGGTGAGCAGCGGGCCGAGGATCTCGAGGTATTCGCGCATGTGGCGCACGGGCTTGTCGAACGAGATGTTCCAGTTGCCCTCGATGACCGGCTTGTGGGAGGGGCCGATGCCGAGCACGAGCCGACCGCCGATGGCCGCATTCACCGTCAGGGCCTGCTGGGCCAGCATCTGGGGGTGTCGAGGGTAGGTCGGCACCACTGCGGTGGCGAAGGTGATGTCGGGCACCGTTTGTCCGACGACGGCGATGGCGGTGAGTGTGTCCAGCCCGAACGTCTGCGGAATCCACAGCGAGTCGAAACCCTGCTGGGCGGCGGTTGCCGCCAGTTCGGCGAGCGTGTCGATCGAGTCGACGAACGAGAACAATCCGATTTTCATGGCAGCATCCTGCGCTGTTTTCCGGCAGGGGTCAATCGGGCGCCGACGGGTCCGCTCGGTCGACTGTCGGGAGCACGGCCCCGGCTGCTAGACACCGTGCATGACTGGGATGTACTACGAAGAGTTCGAGATCGGAAAGCGCTACGAGCACCAACCCGGACGGACGGTGTGCGAGGCCGACAATCTGTTGTTCACGACGTTGTCGATGAACCCGCAGTCGCTGCACCTCGACGCGGTGTTCGCTGGGCAGTCCCAATTCGGTCAGATCCTGGTGAACTCGCTGTTCACGCTGGCCACCGTCATCGGGCTGTCCGTCGGCGACACCACGATCGGTACGACCGTTGGCAATTTGGGCTTCGACGAGACCAAGTTCCCCAATCCCGTCTTCATCGGTGACACCATCTTCTCCTCGACGGTGATCCTCGACAAACGCGAGTCGTCCAGCCGCCCGGACTGGGGCATCGTCACCTTCAGCCACGAGGGCCACAACCAACGAGGTGAGTTGGTGTGCACGTGCATCCGCAAAGGGATGATGATCAAGCGATCGTCGCTTCCCGAGGGCGATATCGGGGGGCCGTGGCACGGCAGCCGAGCTGCGCAGCAAGCCGAGGGACGGGTCTGATGGCTACCGTTCGGCGCTGCGCCCATTTCGTCCCGGGCGCCAACGAGAAGATGCTCGACAAGGCATTGGCAACCGAGGCCGACGCGCTGGTCCTCGATCTCGAGGACGCGGTGACGCCCGAGAACAAGGATGCGGCCCGAGCCACCGTTTCGAGTTGGTTGGCCGATGTCGATTTCGGGCCCAAAGAGCGAATGGTCCGCATCAACCCGCTCGACACGCCGTGGTTCCGGGCCGACATGGAGGCGACCATGGTGAGCCCTCCCGACTCCTACCTCGTGCCCAAGGTGCACGGCCCCGACGACGTTCGCCTCATCGACCGGGTCGTCAGCGAGCTCGAAGCGAAGTTCGGCCACCCGGCGGGTGGCGTCAAGCTGGTCGTGCTGGGCACCGAGACCGCCCGTGGCTTCCAGAACATCGCTGAGATCCCGTGCGTGCCCCGGGTCGATGCTCTCACGTGGGGGGCAGAAGATCTCTCGGCCGCCCTTGGCGCCCGTCGTAACCGCGGACCCGATGGCAAGTATCTGCCGTTGTTCGAGCAGGCCCGGACCGCGTGCATGGTGTCGGCGGCCGCCGCCGGTGTGCAGCCGCTCGACACCGTCTTCGTCGACGTGACCGACCCCGAAGCGCTGCGACGGGACTGTCTCGATGGTGCGTGGATCGGCTTTACCGGAAAGATCAGCATCCATCCCAGCCAGATCGATGTCATCAACGAGGTCTTCACCCCGAGCGCCGAAGATGTGGCCAGGGCCAGAACCCTGCTGGACGAACTTGTGGTCCAACAGGCAGAGGGCAAGATGGCCTTCCGGTTCGAGGGTCAGATGGTGGACGTCCCCCACTTCACCCAGGCCAGACGGGTCCTCGCCCTCGCCGAAGCCCTCGCCAATCGCTGACCCCGCCCAAAAGCCGAACTGCCGATCGCCTCGTCATACACTTTCACGTGGGTCCGCCAGTTCGGGGTGGGGTGGGGGTCAGAAGGCGATGACGGTGCGGGCGACTTCGCCGGCCTTCATCAGTTCGTAGCCTTCGTTGATCTCTTCGAGCGTGATGGTCTTGGAGACCATCTCGTCGAGAAGGAGGCGACCGTTGAGGTACATGTCGATCATGCGGGGGATGTCGGTGCGGAACTGATTCGAGCCCATCATCGAACCCTGGATCTTCTTTTCCTGCAGGAAGTCGATGCCTCGAAGCTCGACGACGTCCTTCGACGGCACCATGCCGATGACCGTGGCCGTGCCGCCCAGGTTGAGCATGTCAAAGGCCTGGCGGACGGTTTGCGCCCGGCCGATGGCCTCGAACGAGTAGTCGACACCGCCTCCGGTGAGATCTCGTACTGCAGCGACGACGTCCTCGACCTCCGACGCGTTCACGAAGTGCGTGCCCCCCATGATCCGAGCGGTCTCGAGCTTGGAAGCCGACAGGTCGACGACGACGATCTTGTTGGCGCCCGCGACGCGGGCGCCCTGGATGGCGGCGAGGCCGATGCCCCCGGCGCCGATGACGCACACCGTCGAACCGACCTCGACCTTGGCGGTTCGGACAGCTGCCCCGAAACCGGTGGTGACCCCACATCCGATGAGGCACGCCTTGTCGAGGGGCATGTCATCGACGACCTTCACGATGCCGTTCTGGTGAACGAGCATCTCCTCGGCGAACCCGCCGAGTCGGGCCATCTGGTCGACCGGGGTGCCGTCGGCCCGGGTCAGGCGCGAGGGAGCGTCCTTCGCCCGTGAGGTCGCCTTGGGATTCGAGCACCGATAGGGGTGTCCGCTCAGGCACTGGTGGCACTGGCCGCAGAAGATGGACAGGCAGGCCACAACGTGGTCGCCCGGCTTGACGTAGGTCACGTCGGAGCCGACTGCCTGGACGATGCCGGCCGACTCGTGGCCCATGACCATGGGCAGGTTGGTGCGGAACAGGCCTTCCATGAAGTGGAGGTCGCTGTGGCAGAGCCCGGCGCCGACGACCTGGATCAGCACTTCGCCCGACCCGGGCTTGTCGATACTCAGGTTCTCGATGATGAGTTCACCGGGTTGTTCGTTCAGTACGGCTGCCTTCATGGGATCTCCTGCCTGGGGGATGAATGGGGCGGTCGGCCCTCGGCCATGACCCTATGCGTCGGGGATTCCGCGAGCCAACCGCTCATTGCGAAGGTGTGTGGTCGGGCCATAGTTGACTCCATAAGAATATGTTTATATAATCACGAAGTGGAACATCTCCTCGGCGCGCTGCGAGCGATCGCTGAACCGACACGGCTGCGGTCCCTTCACGTGTTGTCGCAGTGCGAGCTGACGGTGGGCGAGTTGTGTCGCGTGTTGGGGCAGAGCCAGCCCCGGGTCAGCCGCCACCTGAAGGTGCTGACCGAGGCCGGCCTGCTCGATCGCCAATCGCAGGGCACCAGTGTGTTCTATCGGCCGGCACGCGACGGAGTCGGTCGACAACTGCTCGACGCGGTACTCGACCTCGTGATCGAGGGCGAGCAACCGACCCCGGCCATGCGACGCGACCTCGATCGGTTGGCCTCGGTTCGCGCGGACCGCGACGCGGCTGCAGCTGCCTACTTCGAGAGCATCGCCGCTGACTGGGATGCGGTGAGGGCGCTGCACATCAGTGACGAGGCGGTCGAGGCAGCACTTTTGACTCAGATCGGTAACGATCACGTCGGCACCCTCCTTGACATCGGCACGGGCACCGGCCGAGTGCTCGAGCTCCTGGCCGACCGCATCGACTTCGGCATCGGGGTCGATCTGAGCACCCAGATGCTGAACGTCGCCCGGAGCCGACTCGACGACTTCGCCCATTGCACCGTTCGCCGCGGCGACGTCTACAACCTCGACGTCGAAGCCGGGTCGGTCGACGTCGCGGTCCTCCATCACGTCCTGCACTTTCTCGAGGATCCGGCGGCTGCGGTTGCCGAGGCCGCTCACACTCTGGCCCCGACCGGGCGTCTGCTCGTCGTCGACTTCGCGCCCCACGGCCACGAACAAATGCGACGGGAGTTCGGCCATCGTTGGCTGGGTTTCGAATCGGCAGACATACGCACCTGGTGTGAGGGCGCCGGACTCGAACTCGCCGCCCCTGTCATCCTGGCCCCTGCGTCATCGGCCACCCGAAACTCGCTCACGACCGTGCTCTGGTCAGCTCGCCCTCGGCGGTCGCGGCGCTCGCCGGAGTCGGGGTCCCACCGTCAGGCCCTCGTTACCGATCGGCCAGTATCTGATCAGCCAGTATCCGATCACCCGAGCCTGGAGCCCGCGTCATGATCACCGACCTGCTCGGGGCGTCGTCGATCCAACCTGACGTCTCCTTCGAATTCTTCCCGCCCAATACCGAGATCGGGGTCGCCAACCTGACGCGCAGCGCCGAGGAACTGGCAACACTGAACCCCAAATTCGTCAGTGTGACCTATGGTGCCGGCGGAACCAGCCGCGACCGGACCCAGTTGGCCGTGTCGCATCTGACGGCCACGACCAACCTGGCGGTTGCCGGACACCTTACGTGTGTCGGTGCCACCAGAGCCGAAGTCGCGGCCGTGATCGACGACTATCTCGCCGTCGGTGTGCGCCACATCGTCGCCCTGCGAGGGGATCCTCCCGAAGGCACCGAGAGTATCGTCCCCGGCGGCTACCAAGATGCCGTCGAGCTGGTCGCCGGCATCCGCTCCCATGTCGAAGCAGCCGGGATCAAGAACTTCCAAATCTCGGTAGGCGCCTACCCTGAGGTGCATCCCAAGGCGTCGTCGCCGCGGTCCGACCTCGACAACCTGAAGGCGAAGCTCGACGCGGGCGCCGACCGGGCGCTCACCCAGTTCTTCTTCGACAGCGACGTGTTCCTCGACTTCGTCGACCGCGCCCGCGTCGCGGGCATCGAGGCTCCGCTCGTGCCGGGCATCATGCCGATCAACAACTTCGCAGGCATCAACCGCTTCGCCTCTCGTGCCGGTGCGTCGGTGCCTCGTTGGATGCATGACCTCTTCGATGGCCTCGACGACAATCCTGAAGTTCGGAACCTCGTGTCGGCGCAGGTGACGGCCGAACAATGTCGCCGGCTCGTTGCCGGCGGAGTCAGCGAGTTCCACTTCTACACCATGAATCGGTCAGAACTCTCGCTCGCCACCTGCCGCGCTCTCGGTATCAGACCCAACGAGGCAGTCGCCCCAGGGCCCCCGCCGATCGGAACATCGCATGACTGACCGCAACTCCCGACTTGCAGCGCTGCGTGCCGCCATGGCCGAGCGGATCCTGGTGTTCGACGGCGCGATGGGCACCACCTTGCAGCAGCTCGGCCTGTTCGAGGCCGACTTCCGTGGCGCCCGATTCGGTGACCACTCCTGCGATCTGGCCGGAAACCACGACATCCTGTCGCTCACCAAGCCCGAGGTCATCCGCGAGGTGCACGCTCGGTTCCTCGAGGCAGGCGCCGATCTCATTACGACCAACACCTTCAACGCCACCGCCATCTCCCAAGCCGACTATGAGACGCACCACGCGGCCCGTGAACTGAACGAAGCCAGCGCCAGGATCGCCCGCCAGGAGGCCGACTGGTTCACCGCCGCCACCCCGACCAAGCCCCGGTTCGTGATCGGTGCCCTGGGCCCCACCAACCACACTGCCAGCATCTCGCCCAACGTCAACGATCCGGCCTACAGGGACGTGTCCTTCGACGACCTGCGGCTCGCCTACGCCGACGCGGTGGCGGGACTGGTCGACGGTGGGGCCGATGTCATCATGATCGAAACCGTCTTCGACACCCTCAACGCCAAGGCAGCCATCGCTGCGGTGCTCGAGTACCGCGAGGCGCACGACATCGATCTTCCGGTGATGGTCTCGGGCACGATCACCGACCGGTCGGGCCGCACGCTTTCGGGTCAGACGCCTGAGGCGTTCTGGATCTCGATCGCCCACGCGAAGCCACTTGCGGTCGGTCTCAACTGCGCGCTGGGCATCGCAGAGATGCGTCCCCACATCATCGAGCTTGCCCGCTCAGCCGACGTGGCGGTCAGTTGCCATCCGAACGCCGGGTTGCCGAACGAGCTGGGCGAGTACACCGAAGGCCCCGACACCATGGCCGCGGCCATGGCCGAGCTGGCGGTGGGCGGCACCTTCAACTTCGTGGGTGGGTGCTGTGGCACGACCGAGGATCACATTGTCGCGCTGGCCGCCGCAGTCGAGGGCATCGCGCCGAGGGTCATCGCCCCTGGGGCCCCGCACACCCGGCTCTCGGGGCTCGAGCCGATGGCCATCACTCCCGAGTCGCTCCTGGTCAACGTGGGCGAGCGCACCAACGTGACCGGGTCGGCCGCGTTCGCCAAGCTCATTCTCGGTGGCGACTTCGACGCCGCGGTCGCCGTCGCCCGTGACCAGGTCGACAACGGCGCGCAGATCATCGACGTCAACATGGATGAAGGCATGCTCGACTCCGAGGCGGCGATAACTCGCTTCCTCAACCTCATCGCAACCGAACCCGACATCTCGCGGGTACCGGTGATGATCGATTCTTCCAAGTGGTCGGTCATCGAAGCGGGGCTCAAGTGCGTGCAGGGCAAGCCCGTCGTGAACTCGATCAGCCTGAAGGAAGGCGAGGACGCGTTCCTGGAGCAGGCGCGCAAGATTCGTC
>JAQCHM010000103.1 GCA_027730885.1 Actinomycetota bacterium
TAGAACCGTTGATTTACAACGATTCTTGAGACCTGGGCTCAGGGTCGATCATCCCTGCTAGGGCGCGTGTTGGGCAGGGAAGTCGACCGGGCGACTCGCAGCGTCGATCGCGCCAGGTCGGCGCTGGGATGGCAGTTCTTCGAATCGAACGACCGCGAGGAGCTCGACGGCCTCTCGGAGTCGCTGGATTCCCTCCGAGCATCCGATCCACCGTTCGACGAGCTCGAGGATGCCATCGAGCGGGCCGGTCGAATCGCCGACGCCGGCGTCGAGTTGAAGAATCGGATCGCGGCTCGGCGCCGCCGTACATCGACGTGGGTCGTGGTCGGCGGGACCGGCGCCTGGGGTGGCGGCGGAGGTTCCCGCTGGTGAACGTCAGCGAGCGCGTTTGGCGGCCCGCCGTTGGTGGCGCTCGATGGCCAACTGCACCAGTTCGTCGATCAGCTTCGGATACGAGACACCGGACGCCTGCCAAAGCTTGGGATACATCGAGATCGGCGTGAAGCCGGGGATCGTGTTCAGCTCGTTCAGTAGCGGACCGCGCCCACCCTCCTCGTAGAGGAAGTCGGCGCGGGCCATGCCTTCGCAGCGTAGGAGCCGGTACGCCGCGATCGCGAGCTTGGTCATCTGCTCACTCACCTCGGGTTCGAGCATCGCAGGGATGATGAGCTGCGCGTTGCCGTCGTGGTACTTGTCCTCGTAGTCGTAGAAATCGGCGCCGGGAACTACTTCACCCGGCAACGACACGGACACCTCGACGTTGCCGAGGATCGCGAACTCGATCTCGCGGGCGACGACGGCCTCTTCGATCACGACCCACTCGTCGTACCCGAAGGCCAGCGCGATGGCGGAGCGAAGTTCGTCCTCATCGGTCGCCTTACTGACCCCCACTGATGAGCCCATGTTGGCCGGCTTCACGAAACATGGCAGACCCAGATCTTCGACGATGGCCGAGAGGTCGCCCTCGAAGGTCGGCTCGAAAATTGTCCTCCAACGAGTCTGGGGGATACCGGCAGCGGCCAGCACTTCCTTGGCCTTGGCCTTGTCCATGGCCAGGGCTGACCCGAGGACCCCGGATCCGACGTAGGGCACGCCGGCCAGCTCGAGCATGCCCTGTACCGTTCCGTCCTCCCCGAGTGGTCCGTGGAGGAGTGGCAGCACGACCACCTGCTGCCCAGGCCGGACCGCGTGGACGACAGGGAGCAGGTCGGCCGAAGGTCCGGCTGCGGTCAGCATGGGGGGGAGCGAACGGGCACCGGCGGCCAGCGCGGCCAGCGCGTCTTCGGCGTGGACGAACGAGCCGCCGCGGGTGATACCGATCGGCACGATCTCGTAGTGACCGTTGTTTGCGGCAGCCAGGACATGGGCTGCGGTTGTGCACGACACCTCGTGTTCGGCGGATTGGCCGCCGAAGAGAACGAGGAGACGGATCGGGGTATCGGAGGGTTCGGACACGCGTCAAGGCTAGTCGGGCGTGCTACACCTGTGCTCCGTGAGGTTGACCGCTCGTGAACTCGCCACCGCCGTCTCCGGTCGGCTCGTCGGCCCGGACATCGCCTTCTCCGGTGCCTCGATCGACAGCCGAACCGTCGAGCCGGGTCAGATGTTCGTTCCCATCGTCGCCGAGCGCGACGGCCACGAATTCATCGAGGCCGCGTTGGGCCGCGGGGCAGCGTGCTGGCTCGACGCCGGAGATCGACCCACCAGCGGCGGTACGTCCATCGCTGTGGCCGACACGGCGTTGGCTCTGCTCGAGGCCGGCCGACTGGCCCGTTCCCGTCTGCCGGAGCCGGTCATCGGCGTCACCGGAAGCGTCGGCAAGACCAGTACCAAGGATCTCATCGCGGGTGCTTGCTCGGTCAGTCGGGGCACCCACGCCAACCCGGCGTCATTCAACAACGAACTCGGTCTGCCGTTGACCCTGCTCAACGCGCCCGATGACACGGAGGTGACCGTGCTCGAGATGGGCGCACGAGGGCAGGGTGACATCCGACTCTTGTGCGGGATCGGTCGGCCCACCATCGGCGTCGTCACCCGGGTCGCGCTGGCGCACGGCGAGCAGTTCGGCTCGATCGAGGCCGTGGCCGAGGCGAAGGGCGAATTGGTCGAGGCGCTGCCGCCCGAGGGGTTCGCAGTGCTGAACGCGGGGGACGAGCGGGTGCTCGCCATGCGGTCCCGTACCGCGGCGTCGGTCGTCACCTATGGGGTCGAGTGCGGTGATGTGTCGGTCGTGGGCCTGCGCCTCGATGAGGTCCTTCGGCCATCGTTCACGCTGGCTACGCCCGATGGCTCGGTCGACATCCGGCTGGAGGCGCGCGGGGCGCACCTCGCGGAGAACGCGGCGGCAGCGGTCGCGGCGGCGCTCGCAGCCGGCGTGTCGCTCGAGGACGCTGCATTCGGCGTCGCCCGAGCAACGCTGTCACCATGGCGAATGGGGGTTTCGACCCTTGCTTCGGGGGCGCTGCTGATCAACGATGCGTACAACGCCAACCCCACCTCGGTCCGTGCCGGGGTCGGTGCGTTGACGGCATCGGGTCGGCCGCGATTGACCGCAGTCCTGGGATCCATGGCCGAACTCGGTACCGACAGCGAAGAGTTGCATCGAGAGGTGGCAGCTTGGGCCCGAGGGGTCGGAGTTCGGGTGCTCGCAGTGGCAGCCCCTGCCTACGGACCCGACGCGGAACACGTCGCAACTCTGGCCGAGGCCCAGGAACGACTGCGTTCGATCGATGCCGACGACGCAGTGCTCATCAAGGGTTCACGGGTCGTGGGACTCGAGACGCTGGCCCAGGCCCTCGTCGGCGCCGGGACCGACTTGAAGCGGGCAGGTGACCGGTGACGTCACGTTGGGTGCTCGGAGCACGGCCTCGGACGTTGCCCGTCGCGGTGGTGCCGGTCGCGGTCGGAACTGCAGCCGCGCTGGGTTTTGGTGACGGTTCCGGTGGGGTCGAGCCGGTGATTGTCTGGCGAGCCGTCGCCGCGCTGGTCGCCTCGCTCGCATTGCAGGTGGCCACGAACTTCGTGAACGACTACGCCGATGGCGAGCGGGGAACCGACGACACCAGAGTGGGACCCGTCCGCCTGGTGGCGTCCGGTCTCGCGACCGCGAGAGAAGTGAAGTTTGCCGCGCTCGCAGCGTTCGGCGTGGCCGGGGTTGCCGGTGGTGCGCTGGCCTACGCGATCGGCTGGGAGCTGCTGGCGGTCGGTGCCTTGTCCATGCTCGCCGGTTGGGCCTACACCGGAGGTCCGAAACCGTACGGTTACCTGGGCCTTGGCGAAGTGTTCGTCTTCGTGTTCTTCGGTCTCGTGGCGACCGTCGGATCCTTCTATGTCCAGGTCGAAACGGTGAACCTACTTGCGTTTCTCGCCGCGATTCCCGTCGGCTTGCTCGCGGTCGCGTTGTTGGTGATCAACAATCTGAGGGACATACCCGGCGACTCGGCGTCGGGCAAGCAGACGCTCGCGGTGCGCCTCGGCGACCACAGGACTCGCCAGCTGTACGTCGGCCTCCTTGGTGCCGTCGCGTTTGGCATCGTGCTCTGCTCGATCGTGCGCCCGCCCGCGCTGGTCGGCCTGATCGGCTTGTTGGCGGCCCGTGGCCCGCTGCAAGCGGTTCGACAGGGGTCGACGGGTCGAGACTTGATTCCTGTGCTCGGGATGACGGGGAAGGCCCAACTGTTCACCGGACTGTTGTTGGCTGCAGGCCTGGTGGTCGGCGGATTGGTCGACTGACGAATCGTCGGCGTCGACTCATACTGAGCGGCCGTTGGCCGATGGGGAATGGTGACCTCCTCAACCACACGGTCGCGGCGTCCGACGCTGACCAAGAACGCGGGGGTCCGTCGCGCTTGAAGAACAAGCGCCAGGCCAAGATCGTCGAGATGGTCGACGGTTATGACTCGACGGTGACGCTGGCGACCGCCTTGCGCAACGTCCTCCTGGTGTGGGCGCTGCCTGGACTCGCCTCGGTGATTCTGGGTGGCATGGGTTTCGGGAACTCCTCCCGCCTGATGGCGGATCAGCACGTCCGATGGCTCGGCGCCATCAGGGCGGGGACGGTGCTGCTCTGGGTCGTCACCGCCATCACGGCGGCGTTCTGGGCGGTCCGAACCTGGGGCAACATTCGCCGTGTCGGCAAGGCGGCCCGCATCGGCGTATTCAAGATCTTCATGCGCCATTTCTGGTTCTTCGTCAGCTCGATCTTCTTCGGCGTCGCAGCGATCGTGAACGGGTCCAACGCTCGCTTGTTCATCATGCTGTCGCTGCTCATGGGTCTGATCGCCAGCGCGTTCGTACCGTCGGTGATCCTGGCCATGGTCCGACTGTTCTGGCGAAGCGGTTCGCCTGTCAACGGTGGGCTCGTCGACGAGCTACCGCCGTACGGGACGGTCTGGTTCGCGACCTTCTACGCCTACTTCTCGACCGAGGGGCTCTATTCGGTGCCCGAACTCCGAGACTACGAGCATCTGATCACCATCTTCTCCGGCCTGTGTTGCATGACGGCAGCACTGACCGGGGCGCGTTTGGTGTCGGCCATCTCGCGCCGCCAGGACGAACGGCTCGAGATGATCATCGCTCAGGTCGAGATCGACGATTCCCGCGAGGGCAACGTGACCAGCCACCAGATCGAGTCGGCGTGGGCCAACTCGGAGAGCTTGGTGCGATTCGATATCCACTAACTGACGATGTCGGCAACCAATTCGAGCAGCCGTGGCGGCCCACTGATGACCAGCGTGTTGACGACCGACTCCTCCCACTTGGCAAGGTCGTCGCGGATCTTGTCGGGCGGTCCGATGAGGGCAACGGCCTCGACCATGCTCGTCGGCACGGCGGCGACGGCCGCCTTCTTGTCGCCCGCCAGGTATAGGTCCTGGATCTTGGCGCACTCCGCCTCGTACCCCATGCGGGCGAACACATCGAGGTGGAAGTTGGCGTTTCTGGCTCCCATCCCACCGGCGTAGAGCGCCAACATCGGTCGCACGGCGTCGGCTGCAGCCTCGACGTCGTTGCCAGGGACGATCGGCACGACCGCGGCAACGTCGAAGTCGTCGAAGGTTCGGCGGGCTCCCTCACGAGCAAAGCCCTCGGCCAACGCGTCGCGGTAGAAAGCGTTGTCCTTCGGGGCGAAGAAGAGAGGTAGCCAGCCGTCGGCGATCTCGGCAGCCATTGCCACGTTCTTCGGACCCTCGGCGCCGAGGTAGATGGGGATGTCGGAACGCAACGGATGCACGGTGGACTTGAGCGGCTTGCCTAGGTCGCTTCCGCCCTTGTAGGGGAGGTGATAGAACTCGCCGTGGTACTCGACCGGCAGGTCGCGGGCCCAGATCTTGCGGATGATCTCGACGTACTCCCGAGTTCGAGCGAGGGGCTTGGGGTATGGCTCGCCGTACCATCCCTCGACGACCTGGGGGCCGGACACGCCGAGGCCGAGGCGGAACCTGCCGCCCGACAGGTGATCGAGGGTCATGGCGGCCATCGCCATGGCCGAGGGAGTACGGGCCGAGACCTGGCAGATCGACGTGCCGAGACCGATGTTCTGCGTTGCAGCTCCCCACCACGCGAGCGGGGTCAAGGCATCGGACCCATAGGCCTCGGCCGTCCACATCGAGTCGAAACCCAGACGCTCAGCGGTGGCGATCTGTTCGACCGAACCCGCGGGTGGACCTGATGACCAGTAACCAAGTCCGAGGGCGAGTTTCATGCGGTGCTCCTTCGAATGCGACGGTTCTAACCTGACGGCGTGAGTGCGCCGACCCACTACCAAGTCCTCAAGGTTACGCGAGCCGCGTCCCATGAGCAGATTCGTCGCGCGTACCACGACGAGGCCCGCAAGTGGCACCCGGACGGATTCAGCAATCGCTCGGCCGGCGACCGCGAGTTGGCCGAGAACGCGATGCGCAAGGTCAACGAGGCGTGGCGGACGCTCGGGGACCCAACTCGCCGATCCCAGTACGACGATGTGCTCGACGCCGATCTCCGGGGTCCGCAGCCGACGGTCGCCACGGGCATCCGCGTCGATCAGGGCGTCACTCGGGTGGATCCGCGCCTGCTCGACCCCGAGTTCCTCCACCGGCAGCGCCGTTACCAGGCCGACACGATCGACAACCACCAGGCCGCCGCACTGCGGTACGGACCGTGGCTGGCCTTGGTCACCCTCCTCATCGGCATGTTCATCTTCACCGCCTACCAGGGTGACGACGGTGGCTCTTCGACCCAGACGACCATGGCCGGACCGTCGCTCGGGGTCGAAGCCAATGCCTGCGTGCGGGTCATCGAAGGTCCGCAACTCATCGCTATTCCGTGTTCGGGCGTCTACGACGGTCGTGTCATCGGAGCCTTCGAGTCGGGTGGCGCCTGTCCCGAGCCGCAGCGAACGATCCGAGAGGTCGAATTGAGCAATGGGGTCACCGCCTGCCTCGGCCCCTGAGACTGCCGGGTTGCCGACGCCGACTAGCCTCTGTCCATGAGCGACCGAGCCAGCAATGAGCGATCGTCCCCGTTCGATTTTCGTGACCACACGGTGTTCGAGCTCGCAGCCGACGTCCGGGCCCGACGGCGATCAGCGCGCGAGCTGACGCAGCACGCCCTCGACCGAGTCGCCGCCCTCGACCCGGTCTACAACGCCTTCGTGATCGTCGACGCCGACCTTGCCCTCGCAGCTGCGGCCGGGATCGACGAACGAATCGCGGCCGGCGATCGGGTCGGCCCGCTCGCGGGGATTCCACTCGGGGTCAAGGACCTCGAAGATGTTGCCGGGTATCCGACCCGCTACGGCTCGAAGCTGTCATCCCTAGACCCTGTCGACGAGGACTCCGTCGTGGTCAGCCGGCTCGTAGCCGCGGGCTGCGTCGTCATCGGCAAAACCACCACGCCCGAGTACGGCCACAAGGGAGCGACCGAGTCGCTGCTCACCGGCATCACCCGGAACCCCTGGAACCCCGACCACACCGCCGGCGGATCGTCGGGCGGTTCGGCCGCTGCCCTCGCCGCCGGCATGGTTCCGCTGGCCACGGGCTCCGACGGTGGTGGGTCCATCCGGCTCCCGGCAGCCATCTGCGGCTTCAGCGGCATCAAGACCACCCAGGGAAGAGTGCCAAACGGCGGCCCCAATCCACCGGGATCGGCCCACTTCTCGGTCAAGGGGCCGATGGCCTTACGCATCGCCGACAGCGCGCTCGCGCTTGACTCGTGCATCGGGCCGCACCCGAGCGACCCCTTCTCGTTGCCCCATCCCAGTTCGTCGTGGTTCGGCGCCCTCGGCGTGAATCGGCTGCCATCGTCGGTGGTGTGGTCACCGACGATGGGGTTCGCCGAGGTCGATCGGGAGATCGCGGGCGGGTGCGGCCGAGCGATCGACCAACTGTCCGATCTCGGAGTCGAGATCATCGAGATCGATGATCTCTGGCCCACCGACCCGCTGCAGCCCTGGTGGAACCTGTGGGCCGCACTGCGTGCTCGGACCCAGGGTCATCTGCGCGGGACGGCCCAGTGGGAGGACATCGATCCCTCGCTTCGGTTCCAGATCGAATGGGGCCTCGACCGGGTGACCGCAGGTGACATCGTTGCGTCGCTCGACGCGATCCACCACTACAGCCTCCGCCTCAGCCGAGCGTTCGAACAGGCGCCGCTTCTGTTGACGCCGACCGCCGCCGGCCAGATTCCGTTGGTGGGCCAGGACGGTGTGGTGAACGGGACTCCGACTCGGGGGTGGGTGAAGTTCAGCTACGGGTTCAACCTGACCCGCAACCCTGCCGGCACGGTCAACTGCGGGTTCACGAGCGCAGGCATGCCGGTCGGCTTGCAGGTCGCCAGCCGGCAGCTCGAGGACGTCCTGGTGATTCAGGCGCTCGCGGCCATGGAGGATGTGTTCGAAGCCGGTCGGGTCTTCCCGGTCGTTTGAACCGGTTGTTTGAACTGGCTGTTTGATCGGGTGCCCGACGCGAGGAGCGTGCGACGGCGGACTCCACCGCTATCATGCGCATCTGGCTCAGCCCGGACCGTTAGCTCAGTTGGCTAGAGCGCTCGCTTCACACGCGAGAGGTCACAAGTTCAAGTCTTGTACGGTCCACTCCTTCAACCGGGTGCGACGCTCGGCCCGAGAAGTCGGCGAGGTCGCTATGTGGTCCGGGGCTGCACTACGTTGCCTCGACGCGAGCGCCGTCGATCGAAGGGATGGGCATGGATGGACGGGGTCGACCCAAGCGGATCTTCACTGGGTGGAAGATCGTGTGGGGAGGCGCCGCCATCCAGGCCGTGCACAGCGGGCTGGTCTTCAATGCCTTCTCGTTGATCGCGGCGCAGATCCACGCCGAGTACGGATGGTCGAAGTCGACACTGGGCGGCGCCTTCGCCATGAACCGGGCCGAGAGCGGGCTGCTCGGCCCCTTGCAGGGATGGATGACCGATCGCTGGGGCCCTCGGGCAGTGCTGCGTTTGGGGGCTGTGATCATGGCAGCCGGACTGGTCGGCTTCGCCACGCTCGACTCGATCGCCGAGTTCTACGGCTTCTACCTCATCGTCGCCCTCGGCTCGTCGCTGGCGGGGTACCTGCCAGTGACGGTGGCCATCGTCAACTGGTTCCAGCGCAAGCGATCGCGGGCGCTCGCCTGGTCCCAGATGGGCTTCGCCGTTGGCGGCACGCTGGCCTTCCTCTACGGCGTGCTGCTCGATCATGTCGGCTGGCGACAGGCCTCGATCTGGTCGGCGGGCATCACCTTGGCCGTCATCCTGCCCGCGGCCCAGTGCTACCACCGCGAGCCGAGCGCCGTGGGCGAGTTCGTCGACGGAATCGACCCCCGCGGGCCCGACGCCGAAGCGGCCGCCGCGATACCGAGCTCGCAGACGGCGGTCGATTTCACGCCGGCGGAGGCCATGCGCACCCGAGCATTCTGGTTCATCTCCCTCGGTCACGCCTCGGCTCTGCTGGTTGTTGGGGCGTCAATGGCGCATCTGGCGCTGTTCCTCGATGAGGAGCGGGGGATGTCATCGCTGCACGTGTCGCTGGTGGTGGGCGCCCTGCCCGCGATGATGGGCGTTGGTCAGATACTGGGCGGGGTGCTGGGCGACGGCCTCATCGACAAGAGGGTGTTGGTCGCCCTGGCCATGCTGGGTCACGGTCTCGGCCTGTTCGTGTTGGCGATCGCCGCCAACCCCATCATGGTGTGGGCTTTCGTGCTCTTCCACGGCTTGGGCTGGGGGGTGCGGGGCCCGATCCAATCCTCGATGCGCGCCGACTACTTCGGACCCAGCGATCTGGGCAAGATCATGGGCTTCTCGTCGTTGGTGGTCATGCTCGGCATGGTCATCGGACCGATCTTGGCCGGTGTGCTGGCCGACCGGACAGGCAGCTACCAGACCGGCTTCCTCATCCTGGCGTTGTTTGCTGGGCTTGGCAGCCTCTGGTTCTACTTCGCCACCCCTCCGGCCCCACCCGCGCGCGACGCGCCGGCGGGTGCGGGAGGCTAGTGTCCTGTCAGGTTGGTTCGCGGTTGAATTCGGTGTTGGTGACTGCGGCGCAGTAGCGGCCGAGT
>JAQCHM010000104.1 GCA_027730885.1 Actinomycetota bacterium
GGTATTCCGACGTCACCCCGAAGCGGCCGGAGGCAACCTGCTTGATCGCCGAGCGTTTCGAGTCACCGTTCGGCATCGGAACGTAGCGCTCGGGATCCTCGCCGCCCTCGCCGGTGTTCGACTTGGCGCCGAGCCGGTTCATGGCGATGGCCAGGGTCTCGTGGGCTTCGGCGGAGATGGAGCCGTAGCTCATGGCGCCGGTGGCGAACCGCTTGACGATCGACGAGATCGGCTCGACCTCCTCGATCGGCATCGGCGGCCGGTCCGATCGGAACTCGAACAAGCCACGCAGCGTGGCCAACTGGTGGGCCTGGTCGTCGACGGCCTTGGTGTACTGCTTGAAGATGTCATACCGCTTGGTGCGAGTGGAGTGCTGCAGCCGGAAGACCGTCTCGGGGTTGAACAGGTGGAACTCACCCTCACGACGCCACTTGTACTCACCGCCGAAGTCGAGCTCGCGGTGGAACAACATCTCGGGACGATCGGGGAAGGCTCGTTGATGGCGGAGCAGGATCTCCTCGGCGATCTCGTCGAGGCCGATGCCACCCAACTTGGACGTCGTGCCGGCGAAGTACTCGTCGACCACGGCCTCGTTCAGACCGACGGCTTCGAAGATCTGGGCACCGGTGTAGGACGCAACGGTCGAGATGCCCATCTTCGACATCACCTTGATCACGCCCTTGCTGGCTGCCCGCAGGTAGTTGTAGGCCGCGGTAATAGGGTCGGCCGCCGACTTGTCCCAGGCGATGCGGTCGGCGATTGCCTCGAGGGTCAGGGACGGACAGACGGCAGCGGCGCCGTAGCCGAGCAGCAGGGCGAAGTGATGCACCTCGCGCGCGTCGGCCGACTCGATGATCAGGGCGGCCCGGGTCCGAGTCCGTTCCCGGACGAGATGGTGGTGCACCGCTCCGGTGAGCAACAGCGACGGGACCGGTGCCATGTCGGGGTTGGCCCCCCGGTTCGAGATGACGATGAACGACGATCCCTCGGCGATCGCCTCGGAGGCCTCGGCCCGGATCCGATCGAGCGCCGCCCGCAACCCTGCGCCACCCTCGGCCGCGGGGAAGAGGGCTTGGATGGTGGTGCACTTGAGGTAGGGGAAGTTGCCCTCGTCGTTGGCGTGCACGATCTGCATCAGCTCGTCACGGGTGATGACCGGGTACGGCAGCGTGATCTGCCGGCACGAATCGGGACCCGGATCGAGGATGTTGCCCTCCGGACCGATCGTTCCGGCGGCCGAGGTGACCAGCTCTTCGCGGATGGCGTCGAGTGGCGGATTGGTGACCTGGGCAAAGAGCTGCGCGAAGTAGTCGTACAACAGGCGAGGCCGGCTGGACAGCACCGCGAGCGGTGTGTCGGTGCCCATCGAGCCTATGGCTTCGGTGCCGCTGAGGACCATCGGCTCGATGAGGAGCTCGAAGTCCTCGTCCGTGAACCCGTTGGCCACCAGCAACGGCACGATCTCGCCATGTACCGGGTGCTCGATGTGGCGTTGCGGCAGGTCACCGAGGTTGATGATGTTGTCGAGCCACGCACCGTAGGGTTGCTCGGCCGCAAGCTTCGACTTGATCTCGTCGTCGTCGACGATGCGGTGCTGGTCGAGGTCGACGAGGAACATGCGTCCGGGTTCGAGCCGGCCCTTCTTCACGACCTTCGCCGGGTCGATGTCGAGGACACCGACCTCGGAAGCCATGACGACCAGTCCGTCGTCGGTCACCCAGTAGCGGGAGGGCCGGAGACCGTTGCGATCGAGCACCGCTCCGATGACCGATCCGTCGGTGAACGCCACCGACGCCGGCCCGTCCCACGGTTCCATCAGCGAGGCGTGGAAGCGGTAGAAGTCCCGACGGCTGTCGGCCATCTCCTTGTTCTTCTCGTAGGCCTCGGGGATCATCATCAACACCGCGTGGGGCAGCGAGTACCCGCCGAGGTGGAGGAGTTCGAGCGCCTCGTCGAGCGACGCGGTGTCGGACGCATTCGGCGTGCAAATGGGGAACAGCTTGGAGATGCGATCACCCCAGTGAGGCGCGGCCAGTAGCGCTTCGCGGGCCCGCATCCAGTTGCGATTGCCCTTCACCGTGTTGATCTCGCCGTTGTGGGCGATGAGCCGGTACGGATGGGCGAGGGGCCAAGCCGGGAACGTGTTGGTCGAGAAGCGGGAATGCACCAGCGCCAAGGCGCTCTCGAACCGCTCGTCGGACAGGTCGGGGAAGAAGGTGGAGAGCTGCCCGGTGGTGAGCATGCCCTTGTACACGATGGTACGGGCCGACAGGCTGGGGAAGTAGGCCTGGTGCCCGGTGGTGCCGGGCACCTCGTGCTCGATGCGTTTGCGCACCAGATAGGACTGGCGGTCGAGTTCGAGCCCGGCCAGCGGTGCCGGGGACCCGGGCGGCGAGGCGATGAAGAGCTGACAGAACGACGGCATGACGTCGAGGGCCTGTTGGCCGAGACCGGTGGGATCGACCGGGACATCACGCCACGCGACGACCGACAGCCCTTCTTCGGCGACGATGTCCTCGATGGCGCTCTTGACCTTGGCGACGCCATCGGGCGAACGGTCGAGCGGGGGCAGGAACCCGATGCCTGAGGCGTAGAAGCCGACCGGCGGGAGGCCCGGAACCATGGCCCGGAGGAACCGATCCGGCATCTGTACCAAGATGCCCGCACCGTCACCGGTGTTGGGTTCGGCGTTGGTGGCCCCGCGATGCTCGAGGCATTCGAGCGCCGTGAGTCCGAGTCGGACCGTGGTGTGTTTCGGGACTGCCGACAAATCCGCGACGAACGAGACTCCACACGCGTCGTGTTCGAACGACGGGTCGTACAGGCCCTGCTTGGCCGGTCGTCCACCGGTCCACCATTGGTCGTCGGCGACAGTCGCTGAGTCAGTCGTTGATTCGAGGGAATCCACGGAGGGTTCTCCAGGTTGTGAGGTCGGCATCGATGCGTCTGTTGGATCGAGCAGAAATGGATCGAACAGGCAGGGACTTCACTGGCCCAGCCGGAGACAGGTACCCCTACCTTAGCGGAAAACACGATGACCTAGCGCGGGGATTATCGCCAGAACAGATGACGGTCGGTCCGGCCATTCGCCGCCGACCCCGCATAGTTTGGGGTGATGCACGAGATCCTGTCCGACATCGAAGCGTCCCCCACGCCCTACCACGCCGTCAACCGGGCCTGCTCGCTGTTGGTCGGCGCCGGATTCACCCTGCTCGATCTCTCGCTCCCGTTCCCCTCGCCTCCGGGCAAGTACGTCATCACCAGCGGCGGGGCGCTGATCGCCTGGGTGCGACCCGAGGGCCCGCCATCGGGCTACTGCATCGTGGGCGCCCACACCGATTCTCCCAATCTGCGGGTTCGGGTGAACGCAGAGACCACGTCCGCCGGCTGGGCCCAGATCGGCGTCGAGGTCTACGGTGGGGCCCTGTACAACAGCTGGCTCGATCGAGACCTCGGTCTGGCCGGTCGGGTCATGGTGCGACGCGAGGGCGGCATCGCCGACGTACTCGTCGCCGACCGGGAACCCATCCTGCGCATCCCCCAGCTGGCCATCCACCTCGACCGCGACGTGCGGGAGAAGGGACTGCTGCTCGATCCCCAGCGACACCTCACGCCCCTGTGGGCGTCGAGCGCATCGGACGGCCCCAGCCTGCGATCCCGCGTCGCCGCACTGGCCGGGATCGATCCTGACACAATCCTGGCGTGGGACCTCATGGCGTTCGACACCCAGCCGCCGGCCGTGGTCGGACGAGACCGCGACCTGTTCGCGTCGGCCCGGATCGACAACCAAGTGTCGTGTTTCACCGGTGTGCGGGCCCTTGCCGCGCTCGACCCCGCATCGGTCAGCCGGACCGCGGTGTTGGCGCTCTACGACCACGAGGAGGTCGGCTCGACGTCGTCCACCGGCGCCGCCGGCGGGTTCCTCGGCAACGTGCTCGAGCGGATCTCGTCTTCGGCCGGCGCCGACCGGTCCGAGCACCTGCGCGCTCTTGCGGGTTCGGTCATCGTCTCCGCCGACGGCGCCCACGCCACCCACCCGAACTACGCCGACCGACACGAGCCCAGCCATCACATCGCCATCAACGGCGGAGTGGTGATCAAGCGGAATGCCAACCAGCGCTACGCAACCGACGGCGCCTCCGAGGCGTGGTTCCGATCGATCGCGGCCGACGCCGGGCTGAGCGTGCAGACCTACCTCCACCGCAACGACCTCCCCTGCGGCTCCACCATCGGTCCCCTGAGCGCGGCCGAGCTGGCGGTTCCCACCATCGACATCGGTGCGCCGATGTTGGCAATGCACAGCGCCCGCGAGACGGCCGGTCTGAGCGACCTCAGCGACCTCGTGACCACGTTGAGCGCTTGCTGGGCCTCCGCCGTGGCCTAGATTCTTTCGGATTGTTGTACACACCCCCCGGTACCACTAGCGTTCGGCGGTCGCCCATCTAGCCGGGCGACCCTAGACACCCTTTTGGGGGAGGAGAGACGTGGAAGCAATTCCGTATCTGGCGTTGGGGTCAGCCGTTGCCGGCTTGCTGCTCGCCGTGTTCTTCTACTTCGACGTGAAGAAAGCCAGCCCGGGCAACGAGCGCATGGTGTTCCTCATGACGGAGATTCAGAAAGGCGCCAAGGCCTTCCTCCGCCAGGAGTACACCTGGGTGTCGGTCTTCCTGGTGGTCATGGCCGTGCTCATCGCCGCCGTCATCGCCCCGTTGGCCGCCGTCAGCTACATCATGGGCGCTTTGTTGTCCGCGGCCGCCGGCTATGCCGGTATGACCGTCGCCACCATGGCAAACGCCCGTGTCACCGAAGCAGCCAAGGATGGTCCCGGCAAGGCACTGCCCATCGCGTTCCGGGGCGGCGCCGTCATGGGCTTCAGCGTGGCCGGCCTGGCCCTGTTGGGCCTCAGCATCTGCTACATCATCTTCGTGTTGGGCGTCGGGGGCGAGGACGCCTTCGAGATCATCACCGCCTACGGTCTCGGTGGCTCGTCCATCGCCCTGTTCGCTCGTGTCGGCGGCGGCATCTACACCAAGGCGGCTGACGTCGGCGCCGACCTCGTCGGCAAGGTCGAAGCCGGCATCCCCGAGGACGACCCCCGCAACCCCGCAACCATCGCCGACAACGTCGGCGACAACGTGGGCGACGTTGCCGGCATGGGTGCCGACCTCTTCGAGAGCTACGCCGGCTCGATCATCGCGCCCATCTCGCTCACCGCGTTCGCCCTCAGCATCAGCGCCGACTCGATCGACCCCGATCTCCACGTGCCACTGCTGATCTTCCCGATGGCCATCGCCTTCGTCGGCATGATCGCCTCGATCCTCGGCTCCTTCTTCGTCAAGGGCGGCTCCTCCACCGACAGCAGGGCTCTCAGCAAGGCCCTGCACCTCGGCACGAATGTGGCCATGCTCATCACCGTCGTCGGCTCGGTCGCCCTCGCCTACTGGATGTTCGGTGGTGACGACTTCGACAAGCCCTACGGGTTGTCCATCTCCGTCATCGGCGGCCTCATCATCGGCTGGGCCCTCGGCAAGTCGGCCGAGTACTACACCAGCGATCACTTCAACCCGGTCAAGAAGATCGCCCAGCAGGCCGAGACCGGCCCCGCCACGACAGTCCTTGGCGGCATCTCCACCGGCATGGTGTCGGTTGCTTCCTCGGTGGCCCTCATCACCGTGGGCATCGCCGTTGCCTACTGGGGCGGCGAGCAGACCCTCAAGGCCCTGGCCGACAGCAACGACGCCATCCCGATCGGGTTCGGCGGCATCTACGGAATCGCCGTCGCCGCCATCGGCATGCTCGCCACCACCGGCATCGTCGTGTCCGTCGACGCCTACGGCCCGATCTCCGACAACGCCGGCGGCATCGCCGAGATGGCCGGCCTCGACCCGTCGGTCCGTGAGGTCACCGACGCCCTCGACTCGCTGGGCAACACCACCGCCGCCGTGGCCAAGGGCTTCGCCGTCGGCTCGGCCGCGCTCACCGCGTTGGCGCTGTTCAAGAGCTTCGAGTTCGCCATCGCCGCAGCCGGCGGCAACCTCGACCTCAACGTCGGCCAGGTCGAGGTGTTCATCGGGCTCTTCATCGGCGCCGGCCTTCCGTTCCTCTTCGCGGCGCTCACCATCGATGCCGTCGGTCGCGCCGCCCAGGAGATGATCGAAGAGGTTCGCCGTCAGTTCCGCGAGATCCCCGGGCTTCGCGAAGGCAAGGAGGGCGTCATCCCCGACTCCGCTCGCTGCGTTGCCATCTCGACCCAGGCCTCGCTCAAGGAGATGATCATCCCCGGTGCCCTCGCCGTGATGGTTCCGCTCGTCATCGGCTTCATCGACTACAACGCCCTCGGCGGTTTCCTCGCCGGCTCATTGGCCACCGGGTTCGCCCTGGCCATCTTCATGGCAAACGCCGGTGGTGCGTGGGACAACGCCAAGAAGTACATCGAGTCCGGCCACCATGGCGGCAAGGGCAGCGATCCTCACAAGGCTGCGGTTGTCGGCGACACCGTCGGCGATCCCTTCAAGGACACCTCCGGGCCGGCCATGAACATCCTGATCAAGGTCATGACCATCGTCAGCCTGGTGTTCGCTTCGGCGTTCGTGTAGACCGGCATCCGTGATCCGCAAGTTCTCCACCACCGACGGCTTCGTCGCCATCGACATCGCCGGTGCACCCGCCACCGGCATCGTCCGAGCGGCGCCGAAGATCCTTCAGGGCGGAGCGTCCGAGCTGGCCCGATCGGCCAGTTATACCTTCGCCGCCTTCGGGATCGCTCGGAGTGGCGCGTCGGCCGGTATCAACGCCGCACCCGACCAGGTCGACGTGGCCTGCCGGGCCGTGGCCGACGAACTGGCTCCGGACGCGGTCAGCGGGGACTTGCTGCTCATCGCCGCGAAGGGAACCGATGCCGAGGCGCTCGCGTCGCTCGGTTCCCCCCACGCCACGCCGGCGGCGACCGTCGCCGGCGTGGTGGCGGCAACCGAGTGGGCCCTGGCCGGGCTCGACGGCAAGAAGGTGGCCATCGAGGGAACCGGCGACCTGGTCGACCTCTTGGCTGCTGCGCTGGCCGAGGCCGGTGCCACCCTGGTGACCGTCGACGGCGCCGACAAGAAGCCTTGGCTGATCTGGGGGGCCGACGCCGACGCCGTGCTCGCCGGGTCCAAGCCCGGTGCCCTCACCCACCAGGGCGGAGCCCTGGTCAAGGCCAAGGCGATCGTGCCCTGGGGTCCGATTCCGGTGACCACCAAGGCGTTTGCTGGCCTCAAGGCGGCCGGCGTCGACGTGCTGCCCGACTTCATCTCGGCCAACGGGGCGTTGCTCGCCCCCCAGCTCGCCGACTCGTCGCCGGCCGGGGTCGCCGGCCAGGTCAAGGACCTGCTCGACGCCGTCGGCCGCGGCGGTGACGGCATGCTCCTCAACGCGTGCTACCAGGCCGAGGTCTTCCTGGCCACCTGGACCGACCAGCGCCTCTTCGGACGTCCACTCGCCTCCTGACCTCTCTCGTGGTCAGCTTGCCCGCTCAGGCGTTGCGATCGACCCCGGAGAGCACGACGACGGCGGGGCGTGCGTCCAGCGGGCCGGGATCGCACAAGGCGCCGGCCAGTCCTGCCGCGCCGGTGGCATCGGGCGGCGGCTGCACCTGGCTCGCGGCCAGGGCGGTTGCGTCGATCAACTGGCCCTCGCTCACCAGAACCGGCCATCCTTCGGAGCGGACGAGGTGATCCATCAGCGGCCGCCAGTCGTAGGTGATGTCGTCGAGGATGCCGGTTGCGACGCTGGACGGCGCTGACGGCCAGGGTTGCATGACGTCGGACGCGGCGATGACGGCCGACCACGCCGTGGGCGGGCCGGCCGCGAGGATCGGCTGAAGACGGTTCCACGCAGCGACGAAGGGATGGGCTGCGACCGTCTGCACCGGATGCAGGCGAGCACGCAATGCGGTCGACCCGCTCTGATCTGCCCGACGTAAGCCGTCCATCGTCGCCACGGCCATCGCCCCGCCACCGATCTGCAGGTAGAGGTCGAAGGCCCCCAGGTCGAAGGCCCCGTCGCCGAGGACCGTCGCCAGTTGCTCGGCCAGCTCGAGACCGAGGGTACGGGCACCGTCGAAGGCGTTGGGACACGTGGTGCCCTGAACGGTGAACGCCTGCGCGCCGCGAGCCATCGCGTCCTGCAGCCCGACCATGCACGGATCACCGAGTGCCCCACCCGATCGAGCGCAGGTGACGACGGTTACGCCCGACCCGTGGAGGTGGGCCAGCACGACGGGATCGGCATCGACCGGCACGAAGACCTGGGGCACACGATCGGCCGCCCGGGCGAGGACCGCGGCCGCCAACGCGGCGTTGCCGCACGAGGCAACGGCCAGTGGAGGCCGGTCGTCCTGTTGGTCGGCCATCGCCTCGAGCGCGTCGAAGAGCAGCAGCCCGAAGAGATGCCTTGCCTTGTGCGAGCCGCCGACGTTGGCTGTCTCGACCTTGGCAACGATCTCCCGATCGCCGGGAACGTCGAGCCGAACGATCGGAGTGACCACGAAGCCGGTCCCCGCCACGTTCGCCACCCGGGCATCGAGCCGGCTGACCAGGTCGACGAACTGCTCGTCGCTCAGGCCCTGCCCGATCGCCGAGCCGTAGACGTCGAGCGAGTGGCGATAGCGGAGGAACAGATTGGTCTCCATGATCTCGGTTTCGGAGATCACGCCAGTCCGGTGCGCTGGTTGAAGTCGGTGATGAGCTCGTCCCACAGCTCGACCGTCGGAACCATGGCGTCCCACCAGGCCTCCTCCCCGCGTGCGGTGAAGGCGTCGACATCGAGGTTCTGCTGCTCGACCCAGGTGAAGTAACCGAGGTTGAAGATGCGGCGCCGCTCACGCTCGTCGAGGTCGAGCACGGCATGAACTCCCGGGTCACCCAGGTGCCGCTCGACGGTGGCGGCCGCCTCTGCCCGGCCGAACGTGCCTCCGAAGTCCCGCTGCCGGATCGGCTCTCGGCCGCTGTTGTACATGGCCGCCCCGTCGGTGGCCACCGTCAAGACCACGTCGTTCGGCCCGATATCACGGAGGCGCGCAAAGGCGATGGCGGCCGCCGCGTTGGCGATCGCGGAATAGCCGAAGTGTTCGAACTGGGCCACCAACTCGGGGTCGAGGCCGAATTCGTCAACGAGGTGCGCCCGACCCACCTCGGATTGGAACACGAGGTCGAGCTGATCGGTCACCTGATCGCTGATGGCGGCGACGACGTCGGTGTTGTGGACGTTGTGGATGAGCGGGATGTGCTTGTCGCCGATGCCCTGGATGTTGTGCTCGCCGAAACCGTTCTCGAGCATCGTGGGGCACTCGAGGGCCTCGACGGCCACGATCTCGGTGCCGAACTGGGCCTTGAGGTGGTCGCCCGCCGCGATGGTGCCGGCCGAGCCGGTGGCCGACAC
>JAQCHM010000105.1 GCA_027730885.1 Actinomycetota bacterium
GGTCGACCCCGACGAGTTCGGCTCGGCCGGCGTCGAGTGGCAGTTCCAGGAGTATCTCGCCGGGGTAGGCGGCCTGGAGCACTTCGAACGGGGCGTGTTCGGATCGATCACGGGCGGGGAGTGGAGCGTCGAACCGGCGCAACCGGGCTCGGACATCATGCTGACCCTCGACCATCGGATCCAGTACGTCGTCGAACAGGCCCTGATCGAACACTGTCAGGAAATGAACGCCCGGGTCGCGAACGCGGTCGTCGCCGACCCCCGCACCGGGGAGATCCTGGCGATGGCGACGGTGCGTCGCCGAGCGGTCGGTGACTGCTATGTACCCCGGTACAACGCCTCCATCGTGGACACCTTCGAGCCTGGATCAGTGCTCAAGGTCGTCACCTTCGCCGCCGCCATCAGCGAACTCGGCTACACCGGCGAGACGCTCGTTGCGGTGCCCCCGTCCATCACCGTCGGCAACAAGTCCTTCCCCGACCATCCTCGCCATCCCGCGGCTGACTACCCCATCTGGCAGATCGCCGCCAAGTCGATGAATGTCGGGACGATCAAGCTGTCACAGGAAGTCGGGGCCGAGCGTCTGTACGAATACCTGATGGCCTTCGGGTTCGGACAGGAGAGCGGGCTCGGGTTCAAGGACGAGGCGCTGGGTAAGGTGCCTTCGACGTGGTACGGCAGCGACGCGGGATCGATCCCGATCGGCCAGGGCATCACGGTCAACACGGTCCAGGTGCTGTCGGCGTACAACACGCTGGCCAACGGGGGCGTCTATGTCGCTCCGAAGCTGGTACGAGCGGTCATCGCTCCCGATGGAACGCGGCAGTTGCCCGAACCTCGTGAGGCGCGGCCGATCATCACGGCGGCCGCCGCGGCCGAAGTCACCAAGCTGCTCACCGGCGTGGTGAACTCCGGTACAGGGACCGCGGCTGCGGTTCCGGGATACACGGTGGCCGGCAAGACGGGCACCGCCTGGAAGGTCCACGGCGACGGTCCCTACCAGGGAACGTACGGAGTCGATGGCGACCGCGAGTACGTGGTGACCTTCGCCGGGTTCCTGCCGGCCGAGAACCCGCAGCTCTCGATCGTGGTCGTGGTGGACGAACCGACGGTCGAGACCACGGCCGGCACTGTGGCCGCGCCCGTGTTCGCCGACATCGCCCACTACGTCCTCCGGATCCTGGGCATCCCACCGGCGGCGGTCGAAACCGAGACGACGGGCCCGGTGCGGGGCGCTCCGGCCGGGCTGGCCGGGGAGCCTGATCCAAATCTGGCGAATCCGACTTCCGCGACGTCAGACTCCCTCATGGACGAAGAGCCGCCTGTCCTCGAACCGACCGGCGACGACGCCCAGATCACCGACGGGTCCGAGGCCGACGAATGAGGTTCGGGCTCGCTGCGCTCGCCGACGCGCTCGGCGCGGCGCAGGTCAGCGGTGCACGCGACGAAAACGTCGCGGTCACCTCGGTCAGTCACGATTCCCGAAACGTCACACCCGGCGCACTGTATTGCTGCGTCCGCGGCAGCCATTTCGACGGACACGACTTCGCGGCTGACGCGGCGAGCAAGGGCGCCAGCGCCTTGCTCGTCGAGCGCCGGGTCGACGTCGCCGTGCCGCAACTGCTGGTTCCCCGCGTGCGGCTGGCCATGGGACCCGCCGCGAGTCTGATCCTCGGCGAACCGTCGAAGAAGCTCGACGTCATCGGTGTCACCGGGACGAACGGGAAGACCACGACCGTGCACCTGCTCGGCTCGATCCTGCGCCGCGATGGCCGCTTGGTCGAGACTCACGGAACCCTGACCGGCGCGCGAACCACCCCCGAGGCGCCCGAACTCCAGGAACGCCTGGCGGACGCGGTGGATCGCGGGGTTCGATTCGTCGCGATGGAGGTGTCGTCGCACGCGCTCGACCTACACCGGGTCGATGGCACGCGCTTCTCGGTGGCCATCTTCACCAACCTCGGCCATGATCACCTCGATCACCACGGTGACCTCGAGCGGTACTTCGAGGCAAAGGCACGCTTGTTTTCCTCTGCGTTCACCGCCGTTGCCGTGATCAACGTCGACGATCCATACGGACTTCGCCTCGCCGACGAGACCGATCGGACTGGGGATGTCGAGGTCGTCCGGGTCTCGTCGTCCGACGCGGTCGGACTCCACCTCGATGGGCCGGAGGCCCAGTTCGAGTGGCGAGGCGTGCAGGTGGCCCTGCATCTCGCCGGTCGTCACAACGTCTTGAACGCCTTGGTCGCGGCCGCGGCCGCGGCCGTCGTCGGCTGCGATCCGGTGGACATCGCTGATGCCCTGTGCGCGGCCAAACCGCCACGTGGTCGGTTCGAGTTGGTGAACGTCGGGCAGCCCTTTCACGTCGCTGTCGACTACGCCCACACGCCCGACGCGTTGGCCGCCGTCCTCGAGGCGGGGAGAGAGTCGCGGGGCTCGCCCGAGGGTCGCGTGTTGTTGGTCTTCGGCTGCGGGGGAGACCGCGACCGGGCGAAACGGGGGCCGATGGGTCGAGCCGCGGTCGACGGAGCCGACCTCGTGATCGTGACCAACGACAATCCCCGGTCCGAACACCCCGCTCGAATCATCGACGAAATCCTCCGCGGCATCCCCGGAGGGTCCGACCATCCGCGTGTCCGGGTCGAGCCGGACCGCGCCCTGGCGATCGCCGAGGCCATCTCACGGGCCCGGCCCGGTGATGTCGTCGTCATCGCCGGGAAGGGACACGAGACCGAACAGATCATCGGCGAGTGCACGGTGGCCTTCGACGACCGTGAGGCGGCACTGGGTCCCCTTCGCTCGTGGCTCGAGGGCGTGGCGGGCGGAGGTCCGACGTGATCCGCCTGTTGGTCGCGGCCGCCCTCTCGTTTCTCTTCGCGGCCGTCGGGACTCGGGTGCTGATCGATGTCTTGACCCGCCAGCGGATCGGCCAACCGATCCGAGAGGACGGCCCGCAAGGTCACATGACCAAGGCCGGCACCCCGACGATGGGCGGGATCGCCATCGTCTTCGGGGCGGTCGGCGGCTATCTGCTGTCGGACCTGGTCGGCGGTGGTGTCGTAACTCGAAGTGGTCTGTTGGCCATGGCGACGATCTGTGGGGGTGGTCTGGTCGGCTTCCTCGATGACTGGCTCAAAGTAAGTCGTGAGCGAAGCCTCGGCCTGAACAAGCGCATGAAGATGGCCGGACTGCTGACCGTCGCCATCGGCTTCGCGATCGTGGCGTTGAACGCCACACCGATCCACACCCAGATCTCGTTCACCCGCTGGTCGTCACCTGGCATCGATCTCGGGTCGGTCGGGTGGACCGTCTGGGCGGTCCTCATCATCCTTGCGATGTCGAATGGTGTGAATCTGACCGATGGGCTCGACGGTCTCGCTGCCGGCACTGGGATCTTCAGCTTCGCGGCCTACCTCGTGATCGGCTTCTGGATCTTCCGGCAGACGAACTCGGCCAACGGGTTCATCTACGACGTCCCTCACGCACTGGACCTGGCCGTTGTGGCCGTCGCCATGATCGGAGCGCTCGCCGGATTCCTGTGGTTCAACGCCGCGCCGGCCGAGATCTTCATGGGAGACACCGGGTCACTCGCGATCGGCACGGGGTTGGCCTCTTTGGCCTTGCTCACCAACACGCATCTCCTGCTTCCCATCCTGGGTGGCATCTACGTGGCCGAGACGGTCTCGGTGATGTTGCAGGTCGGGTGGTTCAAGGCCTCGGGAGGAAAGCGACTGTTCCGCATGGCTCCGATCCACCACCACTTCGAGCTGCTCGGGTGGCGGGAGACCAAGGTGATCATTCGATTCTGGCTCGTCGCCGGAGCTCTGACAGCCCTGGGGCTCGGGCTCTTCTATGCCGACTGGGTCGACAACGTGGAGCTGGTGCGATGAGCGAGCTCGACCTCTCTGCGCCGCTGGTGGTGGGTTTCGGCGTCACTGGTCAGGCTGTCGTTGCCGCGCTCCTGCGCCGGGGTTTCAATCCGGTCGTTGTCGACGATCGGCCGAGCGATGTAACGCGAGCTGCCTCCGAACAGGCCGGCCTCGAGCTCGTCGAGGCTCCTTCGGACGAAGAACTGGCTGCGCTGGTTGGCGCCTCGTCGGTGGTGCTCCCCAGCCCCGGTCTACCGGCGATGCACTCGGTCTTCGAGGCGGCGCGTGCAGCGGCCACCCCGATCCGCAGCGAATTCGATCTCGCCGCACAGTGGGACGACCGGCCGATCGTGTCGATCACGGGGACCAACGGGAAGACGACCGTGACGCTGTTGGTGGCCGACGCCCTGGAGCGATCGGGTATCCGGTCGGCGGCAGTCGGGAACACCGAGACGCCATTGGTCGAAGCGATCGAGGACGCCACCATCGACGTCTTCGTGGTCGAGGCATCGTCGTTCCGGCTGCTGCACAGCGGCCGCTTCGAGCCGCGGGTGGCGACCTGGCTCAACTTCGCACCCGACCACCTCGACGCCCATCTCGACCTGGCCGAATACGAGGCAGCAAAGGCCTCGATCTGGGCCCACCTTCCGGCCGACGGCGTCGCCATCGGTAACCGAGACGACCCGATCGTCATGGCCCACCTTCCCGACTCGCCTCGATCGATGACGTTCGGACTCGAACACGGTGACTGGCGCGTCGACCAGCACGGCTGGCTGATGGGACCCGATGGGCCCTTCGTCGAGATCGACCGGCTCAGCCGTCGCCGGCCACACGACCTGGCAAACGCGCTCGCTGTTGCGGCCACCGCCACCGCTGCGGGTGCAACCCTCGACGGGGTCGTTGCCGCGTTGGTCGCCTTCGACGGATTCGAACACCGTGTCCAATTCATCGGTGAGTGGAACGCCGTCGCCTGGTACAACGACTCCAAGGCGACCGTGCCGCACGCCACGCTGGCCGCCCTCGGCGGGTTCGATTCGGTGGTGCTCATCGCAGGTGGGAAGAACAAGGGGCTCGAACTCACCAGCCTCGCGCGGGGGGTCCCGCCGGTCCGGGCAGTCGTCGCCACCGGAGCTGCGGCCGACGAGGTCGAGGCAGTCTTTGCCGGTACGACGGTCGCCGACGTGCGCAAGGCCCGATCGATGGAGGAAGCCGTCGAACTGGCCGCATCTCTCGCTTTACCGGGTGACACGGTTCTGTTGTCGCCCGCATGCACGAGTTACGACTGGTACGCCAACTACGGTGAACGCGGTCGTGACTTCATCGGGATCGTGACCCGGAGGTTCGCATGACGTCTCGTATCCGGTCCGGAACCCAGGGCCGAACCAGCACGCCCCGCGGGGCCGGTTCGCGGGCCGCCCGACGGCAGCCCGTTCGCTCCCGGCGGGGCACACCGTCGATTGCCGCGGCGACCGATGGGCAGCGGCTGGCCACCATTCTCAGCCTGCTCTTCTTAGTTCTGACCATGTTCGGTCTCGTGATGGTCTTGTCTGCTTCGTCGGCCACCAGCGTCCACAAGCTGGAATCGACGCCCTTCCATCAGTTCAAGCGGCAGGCCATGTGGGCCGCGTTGGGCGCCGTCGCCTTCGTCGTGGCCAGCCGATTCGACCATCGCCACTTCCGCCGCCTCGCGACGCCGCTTCTCGGACTGACCTTCGCGATGCTTGTGGCGGTGCTCATCCCTGGTCTCGGTCGTAACCTAAATGGCTCGAATCGCTGGCTGGGTGTGGGCCCGGCGGTCTTCCAGCCTTCCGAAGTGGCGAAGTTCGTGATGGTGGTGTTCATCGCCGATCTGTTGAGCCGGCGCAGCGCTCGCATGGACCGCCCCGATCTCACGGTGCGCCCCGTCGCTGTCGTCGTGGGTTCGCTGGCCGGGCTTTTGATCCTGCAGCCGAAGCTTGGGACCTCGGTGATCCTGGCGTCGGTCGCTCTCCTGATGCTCTTCGTGGCCGGGGCGCGGGCGTCGAGCCTGATGGGTTGGGCCTCGTTCGGGCTGTTGCTCGTGGCGGTCGCCGCGTACCTCGAGCCCTATCGGCGGGCCCGCCTCTTCGCGTTCGTCGATCCCTGGGCGGACCCGCTGGGAAGTGGGCTGCAGACCATCCAGAGCCAGGTCGGCATCGCGTCCGGAGGCCTGCTCGGAGTCGGAATCGGGAACTCGCGAAGCAAGTGGGGCTTCCTCCCCGAGGCCCATTCCGATTTCATCTTCGCCATCGTGGCCGAGGAGGTCGGCCTGCTTGGCGCCGGAGCTCTGATCGTGTCGTTCCTGCTGCTGGGCTATCTCGGAGTCCGCACGGCGCTGCATGCCGCCGACCGTTTCGGCACGCTGTTGGCCGCGGGCATCACCGGCTGGTTGATCATCCAGGCCTTCCTGAACATTGGGATGGCCATGGGCTTGATGCCGATCACCGGTGAACCGTTGCCGTTCGTGTCGGCCGGCGGATCGAGCCTCATCATGACTCTGGGCGCCGCAGGTGTCCTGGTGTCGATCGCTCGGACGGGTAGCATCAAGAACGCCTCCGTCCTCGACACTTCGCGCGCGGCCGACAACCGGTCATGACCACGGATCGGACCGGTGGCGTCGTCATCACCGGTGGCGGCACGGCCGGTCATACGAACCCGGGGATCGCGGTCGCCCAGGCGCTCGTCGAAGCGGGTCTGCCCCAAGCCGACGTGCACTTCGTCGGCGGTGTTCGGGGCAACGAGGGGACGCTCGTCGCGGAGGCGGGTTTCACCATCGACCTCCTCCCGGGCCGAGGCTTCGCTCGCAGCCTCCGGCCCGCAGCGCTGGCGGCCAACGTCGGGGCCGCTCGTGCCCTCGTCGTCGGATTCGGGAGGGCGTCGCGGATCCTTCGACGTCGACGGCCGGCTGCGGTTCTGTGTCTGGGCGGCTACGCCGCTGCGTCCATCTCGATGGCAGCCGTGGTCACCCGCGTGCCGCTGGTCGTGAGCGAACAGAACGCCCGAGCCAGTGCAGTGAATCGCCTGATCGGTCGGTTCGCCACCGTCTGCGCCCTGCCCTACCCCGATGTCGACCTTCCGAAGGGCGTCCTCACCGGCAACCCCATCCGCCCGTCGGTGGTCGACGCGGTCCGCCGTATGGACGTCGGGTCGGCCAGGGAGGCGCTGGGGCTTCCTTCGGATCGGGTGGTCGTCGCGGTGTGGTCGGGCTCCCTTGGCGCCCGCAGCGTCAACCGCGCCGTTCGGGCGTTGGCCGAGATGTGGGCCGATCGTTCCGATGTCGCGCTCTACCATGTGATCGGCCGGCGAGACTATCCCGAGTTCGGGGACCATCCGCCAGCGGTCGTCGATGGTCGGCTTATGTACAGGACAGTGGAGTACGAGGACCGAATGCCCGAACTACTTACGGCCGCCGACATCGCCGTGTGTCGCGCCGGGGCTTCGACCACCTCCGAACTCGCGGTCGCCGGCCTTCCGTCGGTTCTGATTCCTCTGCCAGGGGCGCCCCGGGACCACCAGACGGCCAACACCGCCGAGTTGGTCTCCTCGGGCGGCGCGCTGCTGTTGTCCGACGCCGACCTCTCGGCCGAATCGCTGGATCGCCTGCTCGCACCGCTCCTGAACCCCGACGATCTGGGCCGAATGGCCACCGCCGCCGCGTCGGTCGGACGACCTGACGCGGCCGGACGGGTGGCTGAGCTCGTGCTTCGCGCCGGGGGCCTGGTGGTGGCAACATGAGCGAGCCGCTGTCTGATGAGCCGCTGTCTGATGAGCCGCTGTCTGACGGGGTCGATCTGAGCCGTCCGCGTCGCATCCACCTGATCGGGGTCGGCGGATCGGGCATGAGCGCGATTGCCGAGATCCTCGCCGGTACAGGGCACCGGGTGTCGGGGTCGGACCTCGCGGTGACGATCCCTCTGCAACGGTTGGTTGAGCGAGGGCTGGTCATGCACGTCGGCCACGACGCTCGCCAGATTGTCGACGCCGAGATCGTTGCTGTCTCGACCGCCATTCCTCCCACCAATCCCGAGGTCGTCGCCGCCGTCGAGGCCGGCATCCCTGTACTTCGCCGGGCCGAGTTGCTCACTGTCATCACCGCCCAGTGGCGCACGGTGGCTGTGGCCGGAACCCATGGCAAGACTACGACGAGCGCCATGCTCACCGCCTGCCTGATCGGCGCGGGGCTGGATCCCGCCTTCATCGTCGGCGGTGACCTGACCGACCTCGGGCGCGGCGCGGCGGTCGGCACCGGCGAGGTCCTCGTTGTCGAGGCCGACGAGAGCGATGGTACGTTCGTCGAGCTGGCGGCCGCGGCGGTCCTCGTCACCAACGTCGAGCCCGACCACCTCGAGCACTACGGCGGGTTCCCCGCGCTCGAGCAGGCTTTCGTACGCTTCGTCGAGCAATGCACGGGTCCGTCCGTTATCTGCCTTGACGATCCCGGGGCTGCCCGGCTCGCGGCCAGGGTCGGCGGTCATCCGGTCGTCACCTATGGCGCCGTCCCCGATGCCGACTATCGCATCGTCGATCCGATGCCGACGCCGGTCGGCATCGCGTTCACCGTGCAGGTCGGTGAGGACTCGTACTCGATCCGGCTTCGGCAACCCGGCATGCACAACGCCAGGAACGCCACCGCAGCCTTTGCGATGGCAATCGCCCTCGGGGCCGAAGCCGAAGCAGTCGCAGAGGCGCTCAGCCGATTCGGCGGCGTCGGCCGAAGATTCGAGGACCGGGGCTCGGTCGGCGGCATTCGTCTCGTGGACGACTACGCGCACCTTCCGACCGAGGTTGCATCAGCCCTGGATGCCGCCAGGAGTCTGGGGCCCGATCGCGTGTTCGCAGTGTTCCAACCGCATCGCTACAGCCGGACCGAACAACTGTGGTCGACCTTCGGCGATGCGTTCGTCGACGCCGACGTCCTCGTGGTCACCGGGTTGTACAGCGCGGGCGAGCGGCCCCGCGAGGGAATCGGCGGTCACCTGATTGCGGAAGAGGTCTCTCGTCAGCATCCCGACGCCGACGTGCGCTATGTCGAGTCACTCGACGATGTGGTCGAGATGTTGGTGAGCGAACTCCGCCCCGGGGACCTCTGCATCACGCTCGGTGCCGGTGACCTCACCCATGTGCCAACGCGTGTGCTGCCGCTGCTCGCCGGGCGGGCCGCGAGCGGGGTATGACCCCGCCGACCCCGAGCCGGGCCGAATGGTCTGCGGCAACGGGTGAAGCCTTCGAACGGCTCCGACGCGCCGGGCTCACCATTGTCCGCAACCAATCGCTCGCCCCGTTCACGACGTATCGAGTCGGAGGACCAGCCGCCGGGTTCCTGTCGGTTACCTCGGTCTCCGAACTCGAGACGGTGCGTTCGGTGACCTCGACGTCTGAGCTCGCCATCCTGGTCGTAGGCAACGGGTCCAACCTCCTGATTGCCGATCGCGGTTTCGACGGGCTGGTCCTGCACCTGTCGGAGTCGTTCGACGAGATCTCCATCGGCCAGCCCTCGGCGGGTGCCGGCCGG
>JAQCHM010000106.1 GCA_027730885.1 Actinomycetota bacterium
ATGATCGACCGCCGTCTTGGATCCGAACGTCCGGACCAGTTGTTTCAGCTCGACGGCGGCTTCCTGCATCAAGGGTGACTTCGGCTCAGAGTCCTGACGCCTTGAGTCGGGCGTACCCCGGTTTGATGGTCTGATTGATGATGTCGAGGCGCTGCTCGAAAGGCCAGAACGAACTCTTCATCGCGTTGACGGTCAGCCACTCCATGTCGTCGAGCGTGTAGCTGAATGCCTGGTGCAGCTTGTCGAACTCCTCGCTGAGCGTGATGTTGCTCATCAACCGGTTGTCGGTGTTGACCGTGACCCGGAATCGGAGCTCGCGCAGCAGGCCGATGGGGTGGTCGGCGATCGACGCCGCGGCACCGGTGTGCACGTTCGACGTTGGACACATCTCGAGCGGCACCCGACGATCGCGGACGTAGGCCGCGAGTCGGCCGAGGTGGGCCTTGCCGTTCTCGTCGACAGTGATGTCGTCGATGATGCGCACACCGTGCCCAAGTCGTTCCGCTCCGCAGTAGTGCAGGGCCTCGGCGATGGACGGTAGCCCGAACGCCTCCCCGGCATGGATGGTGATGTGGAAGTTCTCCCTCATGACCAGCTGGAACGCGTCGAGATGGCGGCTGGGAGGGAATCCGGCCTCGGCGCCGGCGATATCGAAACCGACGACACTCTGATCGCGGAAGCGCAGCGCCAGTTCCGCGATCTCTAAGCTGCGGGCCGCGGTCCGCATGGCCGTGCACAACACGCCGATGGTGATCGGACGATTGGCGGTCCCGATCCGGAAGCCTTCGAGTACGGCGGCGACCACCTCGTCGAGTGTGAGACCTCTCTCGGTGTGCAGCTCGGGAGCGAAGCGGATCTCGGCGTACACCACTCCGTCGGCCGCCAGGTCTTCGGCGCATTCGGCCGCCGCCCGTTGCAGACCCTCTTTGGTCTGGGTGACGCCGACGGTGTGGGCGAAGGTTTCGAGGTAGAGGGTGAGGTCGAGGCGGTTGGCGCCGCGGGTGAACCACTGGGCGAGATCGTCGGCGTCGGTCGTTGGGAGGCCTGCGTAGCCGTGTTCGGACGCCAACTCGATCACGGTCCGGGGCCGCATTCCTCCATCGAGATGGTCGTGCAGCAGCACCTTGGGTGCCTGACGGATGATGGCGGGGGTGAGTGCGTCCATGACGGCAGTCATCGATTCTTTGTCGGTTGATCTTGGGCGATGCGGTCGGGTCCGAAACCCCCCGGGAGGAGCTGGTCCACCGTTCGGATGGTGCCGTCGCCATCCACCATGCAGGTGGGCCCGCCGTGCTCGAACAGCAGTTGGCGACAGCGCCCACAAGGGGTGCAGGGTGTACCCGAGCCGGAAACGACGGCGACCGCGATCAGGCGGCCACCGCCGGTTCGGATGAGGTCCGAGACGAGGCTGCATTCGGCACAGAGGGTGAGGCCCTACGACGCATTCTCTACGTTGCTACCGGTGACGATTCGGCCGTCGCTCGTGAAGGCGGCGGCGCCTACAGGGAAACTCGAGTAGGGCGCATATGCCTTCAGGCAAGCATCCCGCGCCTCGGCCCTCAGCACGTCCCAGTCGATGACGGTCCCGTTACTGCCCGGTTCCGGTAGCCCCGATCTCGGAGCGGTCCGAACCGGATCCGGGGATGCCAGGGCAGGGGGGTCGGGGTCAGCCATGGTCAGAGGGTGCCATAGATTCGGTCTCCGGCGTCGCCGAGCCCCGGGACGATGTAGGCGTGCTCGTTGAGGCGTTCGTCGAGCGCGGCGAGGGTGACGGCGACATCGCCATGCCGAGCGTAAACCGCTGCGACCCCTTCGGGACAGCCGATGATCGACAAGAGGCGAACGGAGGTCGCTCCCGCCGCCTTCAGGCGATCGATGGCGGCAACGGCGCTTCCGCCTGTCGCGAGCATCGGATCGACCAGGATGATCTCTCGCTCATCGAGGTCTGGCGGAAGCTTGCAGTAGTACTCGACGGGCAGATGGGTGGTCGGGTCCCGGTACAGGCCGATGTGTCCCACTCTGGCCTCGGGCAGGAGGGACAGGATCGCCTCGACCATGATGAGACCAGCACGCAGGATGCCCACGACGGCGGGCGACCGTCCGGCGAGTACGGTGGCGTCTGTCGTCGTGATGGGCGTCGTCACCTGCTCGGTGATGGTGGGGAGGTCACGGAGCGCCTCGTAGGCGGTCAGGACGGTCACTTCCTGACACAGCGATCGGAACCGGGACGAGTCGGTCGAGATGTCGCGTAGCCGAGCGATCTTGTCGGCAACGAGCGGGTGGTCGATGACCGTGAGTTGTTCGGTCACCGTCCCGTTGGCCGGGGCGTGAGACTCCATGGGCAATCCCTTCGTTCGGTGGGCTACCAGGCTCGCCGCCCCATGAGGGCGGCCTCTGCTCGTCTGGCCAGCGATTGGGCCTGGGCCATGTCATCGCCGATGGCGGTGACATGGCCCAGCTTGCGCCCCGGCAGAGGCTGCTTGCCGTAGAGATGGATCTGGGCCCCCTCGACCGTGAGGGCCTCGGGCAGGTGGTCGGCTGGGTCGATGAACTCGAGTCCGCCCATCACGTTGATGGTGACGATGGCCGGTGCGGTGGCCCACGTGGGGCCGAGGGGAAGGTCGAGCACGGCGCGCACATGGTTCTCGAACTGCGAGGTCGGAGCGCCCTCGATGGTCCAGTGACCGGCGTTGTGGGGACGGGCTGCCAGTTCGTTGATGATGAGACCGTTGGTGGTGAGGAACAGTTCGACGGCGAGAATGCCGACGGCCTCGAGCTCGTCGGCGAGACGCAGCGACAGCTCCCTCGACTCGGTGGCGACGTGGTGACCGACCGCAGCCGGTGCGCGTATCTCCTTGATCGCGCCGTCATCGATCGACAACTCGACCAGCGGGTAGCAACGGGCCGAACCGCCGGGTCGTCGGGCCAAAACGAGGACGAGTTCCTTGACGATGGCCAGGTACTCCTCGACCATGAGCTGTCGGCTCGATTGCTCGGACATGACCCGCAGCGCTTCTTGCGCGTTCTCGACGATCCACACGCCGCGGTCGCCCGGTTCTCCGCTCCGCACCGACTTGAGCACCAGTGGCCAGCCGTAGACACCCGAGAAGTCGAGCAGGTCGTCGGGGCCGCGGACCTCGGCGAATGCCGGCACCGGGAATCCTCGGTTGAGCAGGACCCGACGCTGGTGCATCTTGTCGAACGCGGCTCGGACGGTTCTCGTGCCCGGGCGGATGACGGTGCCGTCGTCCTCGAGCCGTTGCAGGAGCCCGAGGTCGAGACGCTCGTGCTCGAAGGTGATGACCTCGCACGATTCAGCGAATGCGGCGAGCGCATCGGGATGGCTGAACACGGCGGCGGGGGCCGCGAGCGCAGCGGAGTCGTGCAGGTCTTCGGCCAAGAGGCGAGGGGTGATGCCGAGCTTGACGGCCGCCTGGTGGGTCATCCGCGCGATCTGACTGGCTCCGACGATGCCGAGCTTGTACAACGCGGGAAGTTCGCTGGCCACGCTGCGAGCGTATTCCGCCGACGGGGTCTTGGGCGGGAGGGGGCGACCCTGGTTCACGTATGGCTGTCACACGGCGTTGACATACTGACTTCCTCCTCCTCGTGGCCTTGGCCTCCGTCTCGATCGACCGTCTCGATCGACCAGCCAGCCGACGCCGCCACGGAGTTGTCATGTCCACCAGTCCTGCATTTGTCCCTGGGTGTAGCTGCACCGCCTGTCTCGAAGCGTTCGACTTCCATCCTTCGGTGACCGCTGTCATCACCGCGGCCGGGGGTGGTGAGGACGACCCGGCGCTGTCGGTCGAGTTTCGCGTCGACGGTTCGGCCACGGTCACCGACGTCGGTCGTGCCGACCCGGCCACCTTGCTCATCGGTCGCCGGGCCGACACCGACGTGGCCGGTCTCGCGGTTCTCACACCGGCCAGCGTTGCCGCCAGCGAAGCCATCTACCTGCCCTCGGGTACCGACCTGCTGGTCGTCCACCAGGTCCTGGCCGATGGTACGACACGTTGCTTCGCACGGGCCGAGGGCGATGCCCACGATGGCCGCACCAGCAGCGACGCGCGTTCGTTGCTGAGCAGCCAGTGCGCGGGGACCCAATTCGACCTCCTGCTTCGCTACTTCAACCTCCCGACCGCTCCACCCGGCTTGCCGGTCGAGTGGTACTGGATCGCGGTGTGACTGTCGGACCTCGCCTCCTTCCCTTCGTATCCGGGACTGGCCGAGGCCGCGCGCTGGTACCCCGGCGTCGACCCGAGAGATCTGGCTGGTCTCCCCGAGATCGACCTCGAGCGCTACGTGACCCGCAAACATCGTCAGCACGCGAAGATCAACCTATGGGCCGTGGTGCGTGAGGCCGCGGCCGACGGATGGCTCGAACTCGGCTTCTGTCCCGCCGAACTTGCGGCGTGGCTCGACGACGGCTCGTTCGCGCGCTGGTTGTCCGATCAGATTCCTTGGCCTGAAGAACTGGCGCTGTGGGCCGACGAAAACCTCTCGGGCCGCACCCGCCGGCTCGCGATCGACCTGCTCCGTTGTTGCGGACCGGGCATCCGGACGTGGGAGTCAGGGTGATCGGTAAGCTGGCGGCGCCATGTCCGGACCCTCTTCCGAGCCCCCTGCTCGACCACCCTCAGATACGCGGCGCAAGTTGCTGGTGGCCATGGGTTTCGGGGCCGCTTCCGCGACGCTCGGTCGAAATCTGGGCCAGGAGCCGGCCTCCACCGCCTCGTCCCCCGTGACCGAACCAACCGTCGAGGCGACCACGGGCCCGGCCGCTCCACCCGCGTTGGCTGACGCCGGACCCGAGCCGGCGGCCACGCGGTCCTACCCGCTCGTCATCAAGAACGGGCGGGTCATCGATCCGCAGTCCGGGTTCGACGGTGTCGTCGATCTCGCGGTGGAAGGGGCGAAGATCGCGGCCATAGGTCCCGGTCTCGCCGGGGCACAGGTCATCGACGCAACGGGAAAGGTCGTTGCTCCCGGCTTCATCGACCTGCTGAGCGCCGAGCCCGACCCGTTCGGAGTGTGGTTCAAGGTCGGCGACGGCGTGACAACCAACCTGGCGATGCACGGGGTGAACAACTACGCCAACGCCTTCTTCGCGCGCTACTCCGGCACGACGCCCATCCACTACGGCGGGGCGTGGCATCAACACTTCATTCGGAGTACCGACGCCGAGGTGGGTGCGGTGAAGCCAAACGAGTCGCTTAGGGCCGAGCAGCTGGCTGCCTTCGCTGCTCTCACCGACTTCAACTTGAGCAACGGTCTGGCCGGCATCTGCTTCTCGCCGGAGTACTCACCCGGCACGACACTCGCCGAGATGGAGGAGGTGGCCGCGGTGGCCGCGGCCCGCGGCCACGCGCTGTTCTTCCATGTTCGCTACAGCGATCCCGATGCGCCCGGCACCAGCTTCGAGGCCATCGAGGAGGTGTTGCAGTTGGCCCGAACCACGGGCGCGGCGGTGCACATCGAACATCTGCCATCGACCGGGGGAACCTTCGTCATGGCCCAGACCCTCGAAATGCTCGAGGCGGCCAGGGCCGAGGGGATCAAGGTGACCGCCGATCTCTACCCCTATGACTTCTGGGGCACGACGCTGGCCAGCGAACGTTTCGTGGGGGACTGGCAAGCGCGTTACCGCATCGGCTTCGAGAATCTCCAGGTGGCCGGCACCTCGAGGCGCTTGTCGTCGGCCGACTTCGACCAGGCGGTGCAGGACAACCTCCTGGTCGCCGCCCTCGGCACGATCCCCGAGGACGAAGTGCAGATGGCCTTGCGGGTTCCGTGGATCATGATCGGCAGCGACGCCATCCTCACCGAGTCCCTCAACCACCATCCTCGGGCCGCCGGCACCTTCGCTCGGGTGCTCGGACGGTACGTCCGGGATCTCGGCATCCTGTCGCTCGGGGATGCGTTGGCCAAGATGACCATCTTGCCGGCTCAGCTGATGGAACCGATGATCCCTGCGATGGCCCGCAAGGGCCGGCTACAACGAGGCGCTGACGCCGACATCGTCGTCTTCGATCCGGCGACGATCGCTGATCGCGCGACGGTCGAGAGCCCGGCGAGCATGTCGGCCGGGATCTGGCAAGTTCTGGTCGACGGACAGCTCGTCCTGGCCGATGGGATGGTGCAGCGCCAATTGCTCCCTGGACGGCCGCTCCGCTCGGCCTAGGTTCAGTTGCGGGTGGTCAGGAGGTCGCGCATCTCGTCAGCGAAGTGCTCACATCGGCGGCCTTCGATCTCGAGACCTCCAATGATCGACTCGACCAACAAGACAGTGAAGTCTCGGTTCCGCTGAATGTCGTCGCTGGTCAGGAACTGGTCGATGTCGCCGAGCTTGAGGCACTGCTTCAGGCCGTGGAGCAGGAACTCGGCTTGGTCGTCGTCCACCGGAGCCGACCAACGAAACGTCGGCACGGCACTGGCCTCGGCGGACCAGCGGTCGATGAGGTTCGACCAGGCGTCGAGCAACTCCGGTGTGACCGTCTCGGAGGATTGCTCGGGGTCGGTGCGCAACTCCAAGACGAGCCGACGGGCGGTGCGCGACCACCATTGCACCTGGTCGGCGGCGACAGGACCTAGCTCCCACTGCATCGGTCGGGAACTGTAGTGGTTCTTGCTTTGAAACCCACCCCGCCAAAAATGGGCGACCTCACTTGCGCAGAGAAGTGCTCCGCTCGGCGCTGGGTCCGGACTGTGGGGCGGCGACGAGGTCGATGTGGCGCCTGGCTTGGGGCCAACGGCGTTCGGCCAGACTTCGTGCGAGCCGAGCATCCCTGGACGGATCTCGGGCGATGAGGTTGTCGGTCGGAGGATAGAGGGCCTCGTGATCGCGGTGCCGATTGCGACGACCTCGCCAGCGCGACACCCCCGGTTTGTATACGCGCTGCAAGTCGAGGACCGCATGCTGGCCCCATCGTGCCCGCACGGCCGCGGCGACTCCGAGGACCGGGCTCGGCGCCGCCGACCGTTTGTCGGGCTCGGTGGTCAAGCCGAGGTCGAGGCCGTGGACTGCCGCTCTGGCCGCGATCAGCGGGATGGCCAGGACCGAACCCTGCCAGGTGACGATGACCCCCGCAGGTAACGCGTGCAGGCGTTCGTCCAGTTCGTCGAGCAACTGGGCTTCGTCGCCGGTGAAGAGCTGGTCGCTGTTGGATGAACTGAGGCCGACGGCGACGATCCGATTGACCACAGGATCGACCAGCGGGCCCGCGCAGTCCGTCACGAGATCGAGCCCATAGATTGCCGGCAGACCGGTCACCTCGTCCTCGTTTCCATGGCGCTCCTCCACGAATTCCTCGCACCGGACGCTAGGCGGCACGACGAGGCAAAGGGGGGATGGTCTCAGAAGGCAACCTCAGCCCGCTTGCCGCTTGGATCGACCGTGGACCCCAACCGCACTTCCTCACCGCGCACGATCCGTCTTGCCGTCGTGACCAGCGCAAGGGCATCGAGAAGATCGGCGCGCGGAGCGGCGCTGGTGTCCAGGACTCCCGCGATCGCGGACCTGGGAAGCTCGGAGGCCAGGAGATCGAGGCGCACATCGAGGCCCTCGCGGGTGTGTTTCGAGAACTCGAGAGGAGATCCGTTGAGCCTCAGGAATGCCAGTTCCGGGTGACTCTCGACCAGACGATCCTGATCGAGCGGTGAAACAAGCCGATCGAGGAGCTCGATGCGATCGAGGAGGTGGTATGCCTGCTTCGACAAGGCTTTGCCGCAGACGCCGCGGGATCGGTCGCAAGCTTCGGCGTAGGTGGAGGATCCGAGGGTCGCACGAACCGGCGTCGGAAACACCGATGACCTTCGAGGCCCGAGCAATGCCCGGGCGGCGACATCCGCCGGCCGCGGGTGGACATCGAGCAATCCGATCGGCATGTCGACGGCAATGGCTGCGATCCGGCCGGTCCGAAGCTCCTCGACGAGCCCGTCGAGCGCGCTCACCACCTCGACCGTCAGCCGGATCGAACCCGCCCGGTCCTCGCTCGCTCTGACGGGGCTGTCTTGGTCCTCGCTCGCTCGGACGGTGGCCCATCGGCCCCCGGGGCACCCGTCGACACCCACGTAGGTCAGCGGAGCTCGACCGGCCATGGTCAGAGATCGTCGAGGAGCTTGAACACCTCGGCGTGCTCGAACGAGGCGGCTCGTCCGCCGGCCACCAGCTTGGCCACCATCCGTTCACGAAAGGCTTCCATTTGCGCGTCGGAGGTTGCCTTCATGGTCGACTCGAACTGGCTCTGATGGGCGAGCAGTGCGGCGAACTTCGTTTCGGCGTAGCCGGTGACGTCTTCGACGTGGTCTGGTTCGTCGGCCTCCCACAGGAGGATGGTATCGGGACGATGGTGGGCGAGCCCGGTCGACGGAGCCAGCTGGTCCGGGAAGAACTTAGGGTCTCGGGCGGCCACGACCCCCTCGGTCGTGAGCAGGCCGGCGTGCCGATGGTCGGGATGGAGGCGGTAGCGCTTCCAGGGATCGTGACCAAGCACGACGGTGGGCCGTAGCCGCCGGATCCACTCCGAGACGCGCGCTCGCTGGACCAAACCGGACTCGAGCTCGCCATCGGTGTAGCCGAGGAACACGACATTGCCGGTCGCCCCCAACCGCTCGGCGGCGGCCTGCTGCTCGACCTTTCGAGTCGCGATGAGTTGGGTCTCGTCGGTCGTAGGGTCCCACGTGCCTTTCGATCCGTCGGTGCAGACCAGGACGCTGACTTCGCAGCCGGCCGTGGCCCACTTGGCCAACGTTGCGCCGCAACCGAAGTCGACGTCGTCGGGGTGCGCCCCGATGGCCAGCGCCCGGGCCGGTGTTTCGAGATTCGACGTCCACCGGCCGAGCGAGATGGGTTCGGGTGTGAGCGGGTTCTGGGCCGAGGTCATGGTGTGTTCGCTCCCGGGATAAGGCCGAGGATGCTGAGGTCCTCGGGGACGTCGACATCCCAGCCGAGTTCGCGGTCGTCGACGACCCGATAGGGGAGGGTCAAGCGGAGAGCTTCGGCTTGGTGGGCACGCGAGGAGCCCACGCCGTACTGGAAGCGAAAGTCGGCGCTGGCGGGCACGGCCATGACGTTGGTGCCGTCGCCGCGTCGGTCGGGGACGATGGTGACTCCGGCGAAGTCGGAAACCCAGCCGAGATCGGTTGCCCGCGGCAGATCGGCATGGGCGATCACGACCGTGGTGTGGCCCTCGTTGCGAAGGAAGTCGAACCCATCGGTGACCGCGGCGTTCAAACCTCGCGAGGCACGCCAGATGACTCCGGCCCCTTGCGCGGTCGCGAACGTGGCGACGTTGGCGTCATCGCAGACGACCCATGTCGGCAGCGGTCGGGCGGCC
>JAQCHM010000107.1 GCA_027730885.1 Actinomycetota bacterium
GCTCTGGCGGAGCCACCCCGACTGCTCCGTTCACCGACCGTTCCATTTACCGAAAGGGTTCTGATCAATGCCGCGATTAATTGGACTGCGGCTGCTAAAGCTCGGGCCAGTGCTGTTTCTGGTCTCCCTCGCGACCTTCTTCATCGTTGATCTGGTTCCTGGCGACCCGGCAGTAGCTGTACTCGGGCCCGACGCCAGCCCAGCGCAGTATGCAGCGGTCCGCACCGAACTCGGCCTCGACCAGCCTGTGGTGCAGCGTTACGTCGACTGGATCGGCCATGCGCTCCGCGGCGACCTCGGCGACTCGCTCGTCAAGCCAGGCTTCTCGGTGAGCGAACTACTCAAGCTCAGCCTGCCGATCACCCTCGAGCTCGCGTTTCTCGGGATGCTGATCGCCTTGTTCTTCTCCTTGCCGCTTGCGATCTGGGCGGCGTATCGGGAGGGGACGTCCGTCGACCGTGTGGCGAACGGCCTGACGGCTGCACTGATCTCCATCCCCGGATTCCTCGCCGGCCTCCTGCTGGCATACCTGTTCGTCTTCCAGCCGAATGTTCCTCGCTACATATGGCTCTTCCTCGGATGTATCCCCGGGTTCGTGGCCATCGTCACGGCCGCCCGGCGGTGGGGTGATGATCTCAAGCAAGCCGTCATCGCGCGGTTCGCGTTCGGGGTGGTCGCCATTGGGGTCACCCTGCTCATCTTCTTCAACTTCCCGAGTTTCCCGCGTACCGGCTTCGTGCGGCTGACCTCCGACGAGGGCATCCGTGAGAACCTGCGTAGCGCCTTTCTCCCCGCACTCACCATCTCCATCACCGAGATCGCTGTGTTCACCCGCCTGCTCCGGTCCGACCTCATCGCGACCCTGCAGGAGGACTTCATCCTGTCCGCCAAGGCCAAGGGCATGCCGGCCTGGCGGATCCTCTGGCGCGAGGCTCGTCATTCTCATTGATCACCTTGGCGGGGGTGGCGTTTGGCCGGGCGATCGGCGGCACCGTTATTGTCGAGTCGATCTTCGGTATCCAGGGCGTCGGACGCCTCGTGGTGAACGACGGGGTGATCCCCGGCGACTATCCGATCGTGCAGGGCGGCGTGCTCGTCATCGCGGTCTTCTACGTCATGATCAACCTCGTCGTCGATGTCTCCTACCTCTATCTCGATCCGAGGATCCGTCGTGGTTGATACTCATCTCGACACCGAGCTGCCGGCGGCCCCCATCGAACTCGCCGTGGAGCGCTCCTTGCGGTACTCGTGGTTGGCCACCCTCCTCGTCCCGCTCGGCAGCGTGGTCCTCTATGTCGCGCTCGGCGTGATGACCGAATCCGAAGCGGCGGTGCGAATCATCGGGTCCCTGATCGCCTTGACGCTCGTCTACTTCGGCCTCGACGCGATCGCCAAGCGTGTCTTCGGTGCCGCTTTCGAGACCGACCTCTGGCTGTCCATCACCTGGCTGGTGCTCGTGGTCACGTCGGTGATCTTCGCCGACCTGCTCCCCCTCTCTGAATCGCAGAATCCGTCGTTGACGCTGAGTGAGCCGAGTCGTGCCCGACCTGATCTGTTCTCGGCACATCCCCTCGGCACTGACACCCAGGCGCTCGACATCCTCGGCGGCGTGATCTATGGCGCCCGCGTGTCGTTGCAGGTCAGCATCTTCGCTGTCTCGGTCGGCATGCTGATCGGCGGCCTGATCGGCGTGGCCTCCGGATTCTTCGGTGGTCGGACCGATGGCGTGATCGGCATCCTGGCCGACTCGGTGCTCGCGTTCCCACCCTTGATCCTGCTGCTCGCCGTCGTCACCGCGTTTGCACCGGGCGTGCTCACGATCTCGATGGCACTCGCACTCCTCGGCGTGCCAACCTATGTGCGGCTCGCTCGGGCGAACACGCTCGCATTCGCTCAGCGCGAGTTCGTGCTCGCTGCCCGGGCGATGGGCGCGAAACCCTGGCGGATCATCATCCGCGAACTCGTGCCGAACGTAGCACGACCGCTGCTTTCGTTCTCGTTCATCATCGTCGCGGTGCTGATCGTCGCCGAGGCTTCGCTGAGCTTTCTCGGTGTGGGCATCCAACGTCCGACGCCGACGTGGGGCAACATGATCTCCGCCGGGCAGGGCGAGATCGAAACCACGCCGCACATCGTCTTCGTCCCCGGCATGGTCATGTTCACCACAGTCTTCTGCCTCAACCGGGTCGGCGACAAGGCTCGCGCCATGTGGGACCCGAAGCAGAGCAGCCTGTAGAATGTACGCCATGCAGTTCTCGATCAACCTCTCGGGGTTGGGTGCACGCCACTATCCTGCCGTGTCGGCGGTCGCCGAGCAGCACGGTTTCACAGCGATCTGGATGCCCGAGCACCTCATCTTTCCGGTCGACATGCCGCCGATGTACAGCTACACCGAGGACGGCTATCCACCGATGAACTCACGCGTACCGACGTTCGACCCTTGGGTCGTGCTCGGTGCCGTGGCCTCGATGACGTCGACGATCAAGCTCGGCACCGGCGTCTACATCCTGCCGCTCCGCCACCCGATCAAGGCGGCTCGTTCGGTGGTCACCCTGGACCGGATGTCGAATGGCCGCGTCTTGTTCGGCATCGGCGTTGGATGGATGTCGGACGGAGAGGACTTCTCGAACCGTGGGCGCCGCACCGACGAGATGATCGAACTGATGCGGAAGCTCTGGTCCGACGAGGTCATCGAACATCGCGGCGAGTTCTACGACATCCCACCCGTGTACTTCGAACCGAAGCCCGTCAAAGGGGCCGACGGCATCCCGATCATCGTGGGGGGCACGTCGCCCGCCGCGCTCAAACGTGCAGGCACCATCGGGGACGGTTGGACCCATCATCGCCAGATCCGTCAGGGCGATCGAAACGAGTATCTCGACCGCGACTTCGACGAACTCGAGCAGCACATCACGACGATCCGCCGTCACCGCGAGGAAGCGGAACGCACGGGACCGTTCGAGATCGTGGCCGGCATGGGCAACGAGCCGAGCTCCATCAGCAGGGCCGCCGACCTCGGCGTGACGATGTACACGATCGGCCCCCAAGTCGCGGGGCTACGCGGCACGAAAGACCAGTTCGCCGAGTGGATCGAGACCACGGGCGCCGACACCATCACCGCGTGGTCAGGTGATGGAGCAGTGTCGTGACGACCCGCCCTGGTGACCTCCGTGACAGCGACCCCGAGTCGTATTGGAACGATTTCGAACGACGTTGGACCGGATTACTGAGCTATCGCTACCTGGGTAGGAGCCATCGCAGGTTCGACCGGCAGGCCTCCGAGGACGGGCCGGACACGATGCGGCTCCGTCACGACATGCGCAACCAAACCGGTGGGGTGATGGCTGCACCGTTATGCATCGCCGCCCCGGAGGCTGGAGGTTTCTCCGACATCGACGCCGTGCCAAACCCGGTGATCGCCTCGCTGCAGATCGTCGATCCGGCGACCGACGTCGCCGAGATCGAGATCATCCGCGAGCAGCTGCGTACCGGACGGACGATGGGGTTCAGCCGCACCCGAATCGTAGACGCCAATGACCCGGCTCGGCTCCTCGCCATTTCAGAGGGCATGGGTGTTGACATCGGACCTGCCCCGCCGGGCGGTTTCGGCGCCGTCGACAATCCACCGATCGAGGTCGAAGACTCTCCTGATATGCCACCGCTCCACGTCGTCTTCGGTGCCTGGCGGGATGACCGCGGAACGTGGTCCCTCCCCGAGTTGTCAGACGACCTCGCTTCCCCCGACGCCGCGCTCCATCTCGGGCCGATCCACGTGCTGGCCGAAGCCGCCGCCACCGACGCCGCCAACCGGATCTCACGTGAGCCGCTCCAGATCACCGGGTGGCACGTGATGTTCATGGCCCGAGGAAAGGTCGGTCCCTTCGTGATGAGCTGTGACGCCTCGAGTTCGATCGACCGGGGCGGCTCGGTCGGGGTGAGATGGACGCTACGCGACGTCGGCAACGACGACCGACCCGTCACCGCCGGCACGGCGCTCTTCCGGAAGGCCCAACGATGACCGACGCTGCGATGACGTCCCGGCTCGGGTTCCGCTCCGGCGACATCGCGGTGGTCACCGGCGCAGCGTCAGGTATCGGGCGCGCCTCCGCCGAACTGCTCGCCGCGGAAGGGTTGGCCGTTGTCTGCTGGGATATCGATGGAGACCGTCTCGATGCCGTCGCCGCGGGCATCCGGACGTGGGGCGGTGTCGCCCATGCGATCACGTGTGACGTCTCCAATGCCGATGCGGTCAGCTCTGCGTGGGACCGGATGCGGGGACTGGGCGACGCCCGCTACCTCGTCAACAACGCGGGTCCACCGAGCAGTTCAGGTCTCTCCGTTGCCGAGGGGCTCGTGGCTGCCGCAGCGAGCATGTCCAACGTCGGCGACGCTTGGCTGGCGCACAGCGACGCGTGCGAGGCGATGACCGTGACATCATCGATTGCCGGGACGTGGGCGGCCGGCGGCACGGCTGACTGGTACCCGATGTCCAAGGCGGCCATCGCCGCGTATGGACGCCAGGTCGCAGCCCAGCACGGCGGACGTCCGAGAGCGAACATCGTCCAACCGGGCCTCGTCGCCACGCCACGAATGACGGACTTCGTGTCGTCTGACGCCGGTCGGGCCCTTGTCGCGCACAACCCACTCGGACGCGCCGGACGCGCCGACGAGATAGCTGCCGCGATCGCGTTCCTGCTGTCGCCGATGGCGTCGTACATCAACGGCGCTACCTTGGTGGTCGACGGTGGCAGCGTGATCTGAGCCCTCCGGCACGTCAGCCTGCTGGGACGGTTTCGCCGATCGAGGAGGCGTGGATCGGGGTGGGCATGGCCTGGACCGCCGGCAGTACCTTCTCGGCGAACAGCCGCAGGCTTTTCTCGGCCTTGTCACGGGGCATGCCACCGTAGAACACGTGGAGTACGAGGGTCTCGAGACTGATCGCCTCCTGGAGCGCCTTGATCTTCTCGATGATCTGATCAGGCGTACCGATCGGCTGGGTTCGTCCACTGGCTTCCATCGTGGCATCAGCGTGCCCGGTGTCGGCACGCTGCATCGTGAGGTATTCCTCATAGCCGTTGATGCCTTCGAACCCGGGGTTGTTCCACTCGAAATAGTGATGCTGCGCAGCCGTGTGCTGGTTGTGGAAGTACTTCCAACCCTCCTCAGCCCCAGCCTCGGTCTCCGCACAATACATCCACAACAACGTCGTCGGCTGATCAGGCTCCAACCCCAACCCCGCCCGAATCCCATTGAACTGACGCACCTGCGCCGTCATCTCATCAAAATTGTCACCCGACACAAACATCTGACCCAAACCATTCTCCGCCGCCAACTTCGCAGACTTCTGCGTCGCAAACGCCGCCTTGATCCGCATCGTCAACTCACCCTTATGACGCGCCTGCGGACGAATCGTCGTCGGAGGAATGTGATACACCTCCCCATCAAACGTAAACCGCTCAGCACCATCAGCCGCACGAATCGCATTCACCACATCATAAAAATACTTATGCGACTCCTCCAACGGATACCCCAACGACGCGTACTCATGCGGTGCCACACCACGCCCAATCCCCAAATGCAACCGCCGACCCTTCAACAAAATATCCAACATCGAAATCTCATGCGCCAACCGCACCGGATTCCACCACGGCGCCACAATCACCGCAGTCCCCATATCCACCCGCGACGTCCGACCCGCCCAATACGCCAAATACTGCAACGGATTCGGCTGCATCGAATACGCCGAACCATAATGCTCCGTCGCCCAAATCGAGTCATACCCCAACGGCTCAACCAAATCACCCATATACAACGTGTCATCCATATTCTGAGCATCCGACACCGTCGGAGGACGCTCATAGTCCCCCGACATCAAACGCTCCCAATCACCCTGGTTGTACCCAGTAACCATCACACCACAATGCATAACTCGACTCCTTCGATCGGGGAAACCCCAAGCTACAAGATCTACCGACCGTTTGACAGATCGGGCGGTCGGTCACAGCGCTGTACCTGCCGACCAGCCGACTCGACACAGGGTGTCTCGGCCGGCCGGCGAGCAGGTCAGCCGCCCATGTGAGAGCCGGCGTCGACGGCGATCGACTGACCCGTGATCGCGCTCGACTCGTCGCTGGCGAGGAAAAGGGCGACGCGAGCCTGTTCGAGCGGAGTCGTCACCCGGCCGAGCGCTGTCCCGGAGGCGAGTTCGGCTGCTTTCTCGTCATAGTTGCGGCCCTCTTCTGTCGCGATACGGCGCACCCAGTTGACGTACAAATCAGTCTCGATCCCGCCCGGCACGATGCAGTTGACGCGGATACCGTACGGACCCAGCTCCTGGGCCACCTTGGTCAGCGTGAACAGTGCAGCCTTGGCCGTGCTGTAATGCGACTTGCGAGGCATGCCGCGCCACCCGGCTCCGGATGAGAAGTTGATGATCGTCCCGCTGCGCCGATCGAGCATGCTCTGCTTCGTGACTTCGCGGATACACAGCATCGCGCCGGTGACATCGACAGCAATCGTCTGATTCCAGTTCTCCAGTGTCTGTTCCCAGATGTAGCGATCGGCACCAGGTTGTGCGGCGTTGTTGATCAGCACGTCCACCTGTCCGAACCGGGCAACCGTCTGGGCAACCATCTCCTCGACATCGTTCTCGATGGTGATGTCGGTCGGCACGACGAGCGACTCACCATCGATCAGTGAGGCGGTCTCCTCGAGCGGCTCGCGACGACGCCCTGCGAGCACGAGGCGGGCACCCTCTGATGCGAACAGTTGGGCCATCTCGCGCCCGACACCTTGGCCGGCACCGGTGATGATGACGACATCGTTCTCAAGCCGGTTCATCGGCTGGCCTTCGTCGGCGAAGTCATCATCGGTCCTCACTGGGCGGACGGAACTCGGGGTGTGGGAGTGCGGTCGCACCGGCCGAACGCAGAGCGGCCTCAAATGCTTCCGGTCTGTCGCCCCACGAGCTGGGATCTCCCATCATGACCTCGAACATCGTCGCACCGTCCGGCCCAGCGACGATCGGGCCGAACGCTGCGCCGTATGGGAGTTCCACATGCATCCCTGGGCCGCATTCCTCGTCTCCGATCGTGCACGAACCTTCCAACATGAACACGATGTGAGGACTGCGATGCCCGTGCCGTCGCACGATCATACCCGGGTCGTATCGAGCGTAGAGCGACAGGTATGTCGGCTCGGACGAGTACGCGATCCACTTCTCGTGAACGAAGGCCTCGGTACCGTCGGCATTGCGTTGTGCACGCACCTTGCGCCACTCGACATCGTCGAGATGTCGGGTTCCGACATCGGGGCATCGGTCGGTCGTTCATCGGACATGCTCATCTCCTCATAGCATTTGGCCACCGGCGGCCTGGATCGTTTGACCGGTCACCCATCCCGCTTCGGGGCTGGCGAGGAACAGTACGACTCGGGCGATGTCCTCGGGAGTACCGATCCGCCCCATCGGGATCGTGCGGAGCGTCGACTGCAGCGCTTCTTCGCTGATCAGCGGCATCACCATGTCGGTCTCGGTGGCCCCGGGCGCTACGGCGTTGACGCGGACCCCGTCGCGACCCAACTCGAGTGCAAGGTTGCGGGTGACCTGCTCGAGGGCGGCCTTCGTCGCGGCGTACACCGTGTTTCCCTTCAGCGGCACCTTCGTACCGGTCGATGAGATGTTCACGACAGATCCCTTCGATCGACGCAATTCGTCGAGCGATTCCCTGATCAGTGCGATCGCCCCGAACAGGTTCGTCATCAGCGTCGAGACGATCAGCTCGTCGGTAGCGTCCGAGAGAAATGCGACATCCCACCGGCCGGCGTTGTTGACGACGAGATCGAGGTGGCCGAACCGCTCAAGGGTCGCGGCCACGATGCGTGCCGCCGCACCGGGTTCGCCGATGTCGGCCGGCACCGCCAGGATGTGCTTGGGAGAAGTCGCAACGGTCTCCTGGAGTGGTCCGGCTCGACGTCCGACGACCACAACAGATCCGCCGCCGGCGACGAATCCGTCGACGACGGCCCGACCGATTCCCGACCCCCCACCGGTGACAATCGCCACCTGTCCGGCAAAACGGTCACTCACCGAGTGCTCCAATCGTCGTCCGACCCGCACGATGCGGTGATTCGAGCCATGAGATCGCACGCCTCACCCACGCGAGATCGACGCGTTGTTCTCTGAAGTTGGCAGCTCTGCGATGCATTCATGGCAATGTCAGCAGTCTAGCGACTACCAAACGGTCGGTAGCCAGCGACCCGTCCACACATCATGGAGACATCATGGAGCGTTTGGCTCCGGCCCATGACCGACGACCCGACGTCCCTGCCGGGACCCGGCCCGTACCGCCCATCGAGCAAGCCAGATGGCGCGACTCACAGCACCAACAACGATATCCACAGCTACGATCCGGTGCAGGGCGCCTTTCAGTCGATAGGCTTCCACCAAACAGTTGGTGGGTAGCGCTGACGACGGTTTCCAATATTCTCGAGTTGAGAGCGAACGACCCTGAGCGAGCAAAAGATCAAAGCAGTGGTAGTAGGCCGTGCCCCGGGCCGGGAGGAGCGTTGGGACGAGATCGTCCTCGCAGCTTCGAAGGTGTTCTACGAGAAGTCGTACGAAGGCTCAAGCCTTCAGGACATAGCATCCGCCGTCGGGCTGCTCAAGGGCAGCATCTACTACTACATCAACACCAAGGAAGACCTCCTGTTCGAGATAGTCATGCGTGCCCAAGCGGTCTGGATGGCGACGCTCGAAGAAGATGACGAACTTGCACAACAGCCCGCCACCACCAGATTGCGGGAGACTATCGTGCGCTGGACGCTCCTCAAGGAGCGCCATCGAGAGTGGGGCATCGTCGCTGAACGGGAGTTCACCCGATTGAGCGCGCCGTATCTCACGAAGGTCATCGTTGGCCGACGAACCTTCAACAACTTCGTCGAGCAGATCATCAGCCAGGGCAGGGACGACGGCGACTTGGACGATCGCATCCCTCTGCAGCTCGCCACCAACATGGTCTTCGAAGTGATGAAGTCGAGCCACGTGAACCGCCCCACCGGGAGCCGGGCCGACATCACCAAGTTCGCCGACGCATATTCGTTGCTCCTGATCCGAGGGCTCGGCAAGGCCGACTGGATCGCCCCGAGCGCGATCAACTGACCCGTCGCGTCGATCCACCCAGTCGTCTTGCCATGACCCGCAGCCACAATCACCGAGCTGCTCCGACGCCGTGGTGAGCAAGTCGACATGCCTGTTTCATCGTGACGGCGACCTGTTCGTTCCGACGGAACGCACGCAGGGACCCTGGGCCATGGGGTTCCAGTTCGGTG